>JAITMN010000137.1 GCA_031277355.1 Nevskiaceae bacterium
CCGCAGGTGGCCGCGCACGCCACCGCCGGCAGCTTCGTGCATGTGGCGGTGGACCCTTCGATTCCGATGCGGCGTCCGCTGTCGATCATGCGCGCCAACCGCGCCGCCGGCTGGATCGAGCTGCTGTACAAAATCCACGGCCACGGTCTGCTGCATCTGGCCTCGCGGCGCGCGGGCGACACGGTGAACCTGCTCGGTCCCATTGGTCAGGGTTTCCGGCCCGACCCGGCGCGTCCGCGAAGCCTGCTGCTGGGCGGCGGCGTGGGCATCCCGCCAATGCTGTTTCTGGCCGAAACGCTGCGCAACCGGGCGGCGGAGGGGTTTCGGCCCTTCGCGCTGCTGGGCTCGGAACTGCCCTTCCCCTTCACCACGCGGCCTTCCACGATGATGGTGCCGGGCATGCCCGATGGCGTAATCGCCTGCATGCCGCTGCTGGAGGAATGGGGCGTGCCGAGCCGGCTGACCAGCAAATCGGGTTTCCCCGGCGTTTACGATGGCTTCGTCACCGATCTGGCGCGGCTGTGGCTGGCGCAACTGGAACCGGCGGCGCTGGCGCAAGTCACCGTGTTCACCTGCGGTCCCACGCCGATGCTCAAGGCGGTGGCTGCGCTGGCGCGGGAGTTCGCGCTGCCCTGCCAGGTCTCACTTGAGGAATACATGGTCTGCGCGGTCGGCGGCTGCGCCGGCTGCGCGGTGGAAGTCCGCACGCCGCAGGGCGTGGCGATGAAGCGCGTGTGCGTGGACGGACCAGTATTCGACGCGGCCACCGTTTTTCGCTGACAATGCACTGCTGAACCGCCACCACAACCACTCATCGCTCATCGGGGGATCACATGACCATCACTCGCCCTTCCCGGCTCACCCGCAACGCCGTGCTGATCGCGGCAATGGGCGCCGCGCTGCTGAGCGCCGGCCTCACGTTCGCCGCCGCACCTGCCGCGCCCGCCAGACCGCCCACGCCCTACACGATACCGGCCAGCGTGCCGGCCTATATCCGCGATGCGGTGAACAATCCGGCGCGTCCCGCCGACCAGAAGGCGCGCGATGGAGATCGCAAGCCGGCGGAGTTGCTGGCGCTGTCGGGCGTGAAGCCCGGCGATCAGGTGCTGGAATTTGCCTCCTTCGGCCAATACTTCACCACGCTGCTGTCGAGCATCGTGGGCAGCAACGGCAGGATCACGATGCTTGATCTGCCCTACACCGAGGCCCGCTCCGGCGAGGCCGGTCGCGCTTTCGCCACCGCGCATCCGAACACGCGCTACCAGATTGCCGACTACAACACCGCCGAACTGCCGCAGAATCTCGACGTGGTGTTCAACGTGCTCTACTACCACGATCTGCCGCTGAACAAGATCGACACCGCCGCGCTGAACGCGAAGATTCTCAAGGCGCTGAAGCCGGGCGGCATTTTCTTCGTAGTCGATCACAACGCCGCAGCGGGCTCGGGCACGAACGATGTGGAGAAGCTGCATCGCATCGACCCGGCCGTGATCAAGAAAGAAATCACCGCTGCCGGTTTTGAACTGGTGGAAGAGAGCAAGCTGCTGGCGAACCCGGAGGACGATCACACCTGGATGGTGTTCTCGCCGGGCAAGCGCGGGACGACCGATCAGTCGGTGTTCAAGTTCCGCAAGCCGAAGTAGGTTGAGTCAATGCACGCCTTCGCGTCATGGGGAGCTGTGACGCGGGGCTTTTTTGCGCAACGGACGAGAATATGCGCTCCCAACGCAGCATGATTCCGCTGATTGGGATGGGTGCTACGTTGCTGGCGCACCTGCTGCTTCTGACGCCGGTGTTTTGGGGAAGCGGGGCGAGTCAGTTGCCACGTCCACCGGATGCCACAGGGGCAAGCGCCAATGCGGGCTCGGCGCAAGACATGTCCACCGAGTCCTTGGTGCTGATTGAATTGAACACGGTGACGCAGATTCCTGCCGCGCCCACTTCAATGGCCCAGCTTCCACCCTTGGCCGCGCCCCCATCGCTGCTGCAATTGCTGGGGCCAAACAGCTTGCCCTTGGTCCCCATCCTCAGCGATCCCGATGGTGAGATCGCCCAGAGCAGCGCAGCGGACATGCTCGCCCGCACGCGCTTGGCGGGAATATACGAGAGCCAGATTCGTGACCGTATCGAGCGGGCCTGGCGCAGACCGCGCACGGCATTGGTGGATGATCTGTTCCAGTGTCAGATCAAGGTGTGGCAAGACGCACAAGGCCATGTGCAGCGCGTGGCGCTGCAAGAGTGCGAAGGCACGCCGGAGTGGTTTGATTCGATAGTCAATGCGGTGAAGGCCGCTTCGCCCCTGCCCGCTCCTCCGAACCCGAAAGTGTTCGCGGATTCTTTTCAAATGCGCTTCACCTCGGTGACCTACCAGCCTGGGGCAGATGAACGAGGGTTTGAGACGGCGGAGTAGCGGAGCCGGATTCTTTTGCCGAGACAAAAAATAAGCGCGAAACCTTGACAGCCCAGACCGCCTGCGAGCATCTTCGATAATATGTAAAAAGGAGACAGCGAAAGCTTCGGCACATTGTCATTTCCGGCATGAGTCCGGTTCGTTTCGGGGGGAGTCGCAATGGCTCATCGAATTCTGGTTGCCTTGGTCTGCCTGCTGGGTCTGCTGACCGCGCAGGGCGCATGGGCTGAGGTGGGCCGCACCCCCGGCAATTTCGCAGTAACGCCCCAAGGCAGCGCCACTTACACCATCCCGATTTTCACTCCGCCAGGCGTCAATGGGCTGACTCCCTCCCTTGCGTTGACCTACAACAGCGCCAGCGGCGTGGGCTATGTGGGTCGAGGCTGGTCGCTGGCGGGTTTGTCCGCCATCCAGCGCTGTAACAAAACGATAGCGCAGGATGGCGCAGCCTCGGCCGTTCAGTTGCAAGTTGAAGATGGCTACTGCCTCAACGGTCAGCGTCTGCTCCACGCAGCAGGACCCTACGGACAGGACGGCTCCACCTATCAAACCGAGATCGCCGATTTTTCACTGATCACCGCGCACAACAGCGCGGGCAATGGCCCGGAGTTTTTCTCCGTCAAGACCAAGGACGGCTTGACCTACTACTACGGCGCGACGGCCGATTCGCGTGTGCTGGCGACCGGGCAGAACACCGCGCACACCTGGTATCTGAGCCAGATCAGCGATCGCAGCGGCAATAACATTGTATTCACCTACAAGATGCCCGACGCCACGACCACGGGCGCCACGCACCCGGTGAAGATTCAATGGGCAGCCACGTCCTCGGGCGCCGGCGACTACATCAATAGCATCGAGTTTGAATACGGCGCCAATGTGCCGACCAGCAGCACCTATGCGTTCATCGCCGATACCGCCGTGCGCGACACCGATCTGTTGCAGACCATTCTGGTCAGGTCTTCGGGCGCGGTGACACGCCGTTACACGCTGAGCTACAACACCTCTCCGACAACGGGAGGCAAGCGCCTGGATACGGTGACCGAGTGTAGCGACCCATCGGGCACGAACTGTCTTGCCCCCACGGTGATCGGCTATCAGGACGGCGAGGGTGGCATTCTGACTTCCTCGTCCACCATTTTTTCTTCGGCCACCACCGGCAGCGGCATCGGAGATTTCAACGGCGACGGCTTTGATGATCTGCTGTTTCATTCGGGGTCGGCGCTGTATGTTTCTTTTGGCGGCGCTACGGCCCTGTCGGCCGCGGTTTCCATCGGCGCCACGGTGGCCGTCGCCAGTGTCGGCTGGACCTTCGGGGACGTGCGCGGCGATGGGCAGGATGTGATCCTGGTTCCCCAGAACGGGGTCTGGGTCAGCTACACCTGGAACGGCAGCGGATTTGCCAGCGCCACCGCCGGCGTGGCGGTGGACTCCACGATCCAATCAGGGCTGCTTGATGTCGATGCCGACGGCCGCGCGGACCTGGTCAGCGTCAATACGATCTCCATGATCATCGCCCGGCTGAGCACTTCCACGGCGGGCGCCGTGAGTTTCACCCCCTCGGCAACCACAATCTACGACGCCTCGGGGTATCAAAACCTCTGGGTGATTTTCCCCAGCTCGGGTGGTGCGCGCGAGCGGTTTGATTTCAATGGCGATGGCCGCAGCGATCTGTGGTTTACCTCCAAAGCACTCGGTGATTGCTACGAGAATTTTTTCGGCGACACGGTCTGCACCAGTCTTTACTACTCCGTCTATGCGCTGGTTTCCCCCGCCACGCCTGGAGCGTTCACTGCGATATCGTTGGCCGGCGGCACCGCCACCATCTCGGGTCCGCAGGTGCCGGTATTTCGAACGGCCAATCTCAACGACGATGCCTGCACCGATTTTCTATTCGATAACGCGGTGCGGCTGTCGGGTTGCAAGGGCTCGACCGTTGCAAGCGTGACGATACCGGGGAACATTGTCACCGCGCTGGATTGGGACGGGGATGGAAGACGCGATGTGCTGAGCAACGACGGTGGCCCCAATCTTTCGGTGAACCTGTCGACCGGCGAGGGCTTTGCATCGCCGGTAAGCACGTCGCTGCCCAATAATGGCGCATGGTTGGCGGCGGACTTCAATGGCGATGGCCTGGATGACTTGGGCAATCGCACGCTTTCCTCCATCAGCTACCGGCTTCACAACGGCGCGACGATCATCCCGGACCTCGCCACCAGCTTCGCCGATGGCTTCGGCGTCACTGCGTCAGTGAGCTATTCCTCGCTCACCACGGCGGTCTACACCCCCGGCATTGGCACAGGCTTTCCCGTGAGCGTCGTGCGCGGCGCGTTGAAGGACGGCGAAGGCATGCAAGTGGTGTCCACCGTAGCCGCCACCGATGGCGTTGGCGGCACCTACACCACCGGTTACAGCTATTTCGGGGGCTACGAAGATTTGCACGGCCGAGGGTTTCTGGGCTTCGATCAGGTCACTATCACCGACTCGCGCAATGGGATGTCCCAAGTGGACCTCTACGAACGGACCTTCCCCAAGACCGGCGCGTTGAAGCAAACCACGGTGTATCAATCAGGCGGCATGCCGGTTTCAGAGCAAGTCTTCACTCTGGAGGAAAGAGACCTGAGCCTCCTGGGAGGCTCGTTCAGCAAGTTCGTCCATGTGTCGAACATCAAGACAAAGCAGTACGAAGTCGGCGGTCCGGCCAACGGCCAGATGATTCTTGAGACCAGCACTTCCCTGACCTACGACAACTACGGCAATGTCACGGAATCCATCCACACGGTAACGGATCGGGATGCGGCTTCGCTCGACCCCGAACAAAGCTGGAAGCAGACCCAGACGACGAGCTATTTCAACGACGCCAGCGGCCATTGGTGCCTAGGCCTGCCCGAATCAATCACCCAGCAGTACACGGCCACCGGCGCCACCGACATCACCCGCACCCAAGCCCCCGTCGTCGATGCGCTCAACTGCCGCATCAGCGGCATGATCATCGAACCGGGCAGCAGCACACGCCGCGTAGACAGCCGCTTCGAGTTCGACAGCTTCGGCAACATCAAGAGCACCACCGTGACCGGCCGCGACAGCAACGCAGAGGCGATGCCCGAGCGCATCTCATCGACCGATTGGGGCACGACCGGCCGCTTCCCTCTGACGCAGACCGACGCGATGGGCCTGGTCAACATCTACACCTACAACGAACCGACCGGCCAGATCGCCACGCACACCGACCCCAGCGGCATCGTGCAGGTGACCAACACGTTCGATACCTTCCAGCGCCTGCAACGAAGCACCCGCGCCGACGGCACACATACGGTATACAGCTATACGCTCTGCGGGGTCAGCGCCGTCCACGCCTGCGAGAACGGCGACAAAATCAGCGATCTGACCGCCATCAACAAGCTGGTGGTCGTTGCCGACCAGCGCGACAAGAACGAAGGCCTGATCAGCCAGCAATTGACCTACCTGGACCAGTTCGACCGCCCCATTGTGCAAAAAGGCCAAACCCTCAGCGACGACTACAGCCGCGTGGGCCGCCAATACGATGCCCTGGGCCGGGTGTGGCGGGAAAGCGCTCCCTGCACCGACAGTGCGTGCAACCAGTACTGGACCACCAACACCTTCGATCCTGTCGGCCGCGTGATCGAGCAAACTCGCCCCGAAAGCCAATTGAACGAGACCCCCGTCAGGACCGTCATCGTCTACGACCGCCTGATGCAGAGCATCACCGATGGGGAAGGCAAGCTCAGCATCCAGCGCCAGGATGCCAATGGCCGCCTGCGCCGCTCTCAAGATCACGACGGTTATTATCAAGACTTCTTCTACGACGCCGCCGGCAGCTTGATTCAGGTCAGTGATACCGCCAAGGACATCCTGTTCAGCGCCAGCTACAGTTATGGCATCCAGGCTTTTCAAGACGCCACCACGGACATGGACCTGGGCACTTGGCAATATCGGTACAACTCGCTGAGCGAACGCACCGGTTGGACCGACGCCAAGGGTCAGTCTTTCTCCCAAACCTACGACAGTATTTCCCGTCCGCTCACGCGCAGCGGCCCGAACCTGCTGGCCCAGTGGCATTGGGATGGCGACGAGAGCACTCCCTTTACCAAAGGCCGCTTGGCCGGAATGAGTTCCAGCGTCCCGGCCTACTCGGAAACCTATCGTTATGACAGCGCCGGACGCCGCGTTGCCGAGGCCATCGTTTCCAATGGCGTGCTGTACACCTACGATTACGAGTACGACCCCATCACCGGGCAATTGAGCAAGCTGCTATACCCCACCAGCACGCTGAACAAGCGCGTTACCGTGGCCTACGGTTACCAGCACGGCCAACTGGCCTCTGTGCAGGATGCCACCCCAGGAAACCCCGTCACGGTGTTCTGGCAGGCCACGGCCCAGAACGCCCGAGGCCAGATCACCACCGATCGGTTGGGCAATGGCATCGTCCGTAACCGCGCCTTTGACGCGGTCACCGGCTGGCAAGCCAATGTGCAGGCGGGCCTGGGCGGCGGAGCAAGCGTGTTGAATCAATCCTACGCCTATGATCGCGTCGGCAATGTCACCCAGCGCCAGGATGGCAACGCCGGCCTGACGGAAAACTTCTACTACGACAACCTGCACCGGCTCGACTATTCCACGCTCAATGACGTGGAGAACCTGAACGTGGACTACCACCCGACGGGCAATATCAAATCCCGCAGCGACGTGGGCGGCGGAGCCGAGTGGACTTACGACCCCACGAAGAAGCATGCGGTGACCCAGGCCGGAGGCAATGGCTACGCTTACGACGCCAACGGCAACATGACCCGCCGCGCCGGGGCCAACATCAGCTGGACCAGCGACAACTACCCCAGCTCCGTGCCCGTGCCCGGCGGAACCGCTGCGTTGACTTACAACGGCAATCGCGAGTTGATTCGGCGGCAGATACCGCATCCCAGCGGGGCGATGGAGACCACGGTCTACGTCGGAGAACTGGTGGAGCGGCGCATCCTGAACGGCATTCATGACTGGCGCCACTACATCAAAGTCAACGGCCAGACGGTGGCTATTGTCAGTCGCCAGAGCAACGGAGCCAAGGCGATCACCTACACGCTCGGGGATGTGCAGGGCAGCCCCGCCGTGTTTGCCAACAGCAGCGGAGAGGCTGTGCTGAGCGAAAGCTTTGACGCCTTCGGTCGGCCGCGCAATGCGACAACCTGGAGCGGCGCGCTATCCAGCGCCGAACAGATCAGCGTCTCTGATCTCAGTGACCGTGGCTACACCGGCCACACGATGCTGGGCTATGGCGGGCTGATTCACATGAGGGGGCGCGTGCAGGACAGCATCACGGGAAGGTTCTTGAGCCCGGACCCCAACATCCCTGATCCGGGGTTTACGCAGAGCTACAACCGGTATGCGTATGT
>JAITMN010000258.1 GCA_031277355.1 Nevskiaceae bacterium
CATCGTGTCCGCATCGCTCACCGCCACGCTGCGCTCCACCCACACCGGCTCGCCGATGGCAATGGCGATGCGCGCGAAGGGCCGGGGCAGCACGAATTTGTCCCAGCCGAAAATCCAGACCCGCGAGGCGGCATAGGCCATCGGCAACATCGGCCGCCCGGAGATTTGCGCCAGCAGAATGGCCCCGGTCTTGAACACGAAACGCGGCCCCTTCGGACCATCCGGCGTGATCACCGGCGAGACATTATCCTTCACCAGCAATTGATAGTAGTCGCGCAGCGCCCGCGCGCCGGTGTGCGTGGAGGAACCGCGAATCACCTGCGCGCCCAGACGCCGCGCCACTTTCGCCGGTATCTCGCCATCCACCGACGGGCTGATCAGAAACCCCAGCTTGATGCGCGAGCGTTGCCGCAGCAGCCAGCGCGCGCAGAACATCTCGTGCTGATGCCAGTAACAGGGCAGCAGCGAGGGCGCACGCGCCAGCGCCGCGTCGAAATGCTCCGCGCCCGACACGGCAACGATGCGGCAGGTGCCCCACCAAACGCGCAGCACCGCGTACCCCACCGGCGCGAGCAGCCAGTAGGCAAAACGGCGCAGCGGAGTCAGCCGCCGCTTCGAGACTCGCTCTTCGGGCATAATTCCCGGATTCATGCTCGCAGATACTCCACTTCCACCCGAATCCGACCAGCGCTTCGACATCGGCTCGACGCCGGATTCGCTCGACCGCATGCGCCACATCTACTCGCAGCTCGGCGACGCCTACCGCGTGTGGGCCCCCGGACGCGACTCGCACACCTGGGTATTCAACCACCCGGACGACGTGCGCCGCATCCTGATCACGAACTGGCGCAACTACACCAAGGGCGTGGGCTTCGACCGCATCAAGATGCTGCTGGGCAACGGCATCATAGTGAGCGAGGGGGAGTTCTGGAAGCGCCAGCGGCGCATGCTGCAACCCACCTTCCACCGCCGCATCCTGGCGCGCTTCGACCGCGTGATCGCGCAGGCCAACGCGCGGTTGCTCGAACGCTGGGAAAGCGCCTGTGATCGCGGCGAGCCGGTGAATGTGACCAACGACATGAGCACGATGACGCTGGAAGTGATCCTGCGCGCGATCTTCGGCGATGACGTCGATGCAATGACCGCCGGCGGCAGCAATCCCTTCGCGGTGCTCACCGATGAATCGGCGCGCGATCTGCGCTTTGCCTACGAAGTGCGCAAGCTGACGACGCTGCTGGGCAAGGTGATCGCCGCGCGCCGTGCGGCATCCAGCACATCGGCCACGCCGCCAACCGACGACGAGAACCCCAATTATCTGTCGATGCTGCTGAGCGCCCGCGACAAGGACTCGGGCGAAATGATGACCGACCGCGAAATCCTCGACGAAGTGATGACGCTGATCATCGCCGGCCATGAAACCACCGCCAACGCGCTGAACTGGACCTGGTATCTGCTGGGTGAACATCCGCAGGTGGAAGCCAGGCTTCACGCCGAAATCGACGCGATGCCCGAAGAACTCGTCGCCTCGCTGCAATCGATGGAAACGCTGCGCTATGCCTACAATGTGCTGCGCGAAGCGCTGCGGCTGTATCCGCCGGTGTGGGTGATCTCCCGTCGCACCATCGCGCCCGACACGCTGGCCGGTTACACCGTGCCCGCCGACACCGACGTGTTTTTCAGCCCGTGGTTCGTGCATCGTCATCCGCAATTCTGGTCCGAACCCGAGCGCTTCATGCCCGAGCGCTTCGACGATGGCGACAATCGCCCCAAGCTGGCCTATGTGCCCTTCTCCGCCGGGCCGCATCACTGCATCGGCGAAACGCTGTCGTTCTTCGAGATGCTGGTTCACCTGAACCGCTTCGCGCGCCGCTTCCGTCTGCGCCGCGTCGATACACGCCCCGTGCAACTGGAAGCGGCCATCAATCTGCGCGCCACCGAACCTTTCATCATGCGGCTGGAACGCCGCCAAGCCCGATAACAGGATGCCTTTTCCAAAATGACCGCACGCACGCTAGTTGATCTGATCCGCGCCAACCGCGACGCCAACCGCTCCATCCACTATCACTCGGGCGAACATGAATCGCGCAGCATCAGCTACGGCAAGCTGCATGATCGGGCGCTGGGCATCCTGCATCATCTGCAACGGCTGGGCGCGCGTCCCGGCGACAAGCTGATCCTGCTGCTGAACCACAACGAGCAGTTCATCGAAATGTTCTGGGCTGCGATACTGGGCGGCATCGTGCCGGTGCCGGTGGCCGTGGGCATCAGCGACGAACATCGTCACAAGCTGCTGCGCATCGCGCGCAAGCTGGGCCGTCCGTGGCTGTATTCGGATCGCAAGGTATTGGAGCGTGTGGGCGTATTCGCGCAGAACAGCGAGGACTCCACCGAACTTCGCACCTTCGAAGCGCTCGCTGCACGGGCTTTGTTTGCCGAAGACCTCACCGATGTGAGCAAGGCCGGCACGCCGCACGATGCGCAGCCCGAAGACATCGCCTTCATCCAATTTTCCTCCGGCTCCACCAGCGACCCCAAGGGCGTGGTGTTGACGCACGCCAACCTGATCTCCCATGCCATCGGCTCCACGCAGGCCGGCGGCTTCAACGATGCCGACGTGAGCCTGTCGTGGATGCCGCTGACGCACGACATGGGATTGATCGGCTTTCATCTGGTGATGTTCTTCAATCGCGTGGAAACGCATCTGATGCCCACCGATCTGTTCGTGCGCCGCCCGCTGCTGTGGCTCACCATCGCCGATCGCGTGCGCGCAACGATTCTGTGTTCGCCGAACTTCGGCTATCGCCACTATCTGAAAGTGCTGGGCGAGCGCTCGCCGGGCAACCTCGATCTGTCGTCGGTGCGATTGATATTCAACGGTGCGGAGCCGATCTCGGTGGAGTTGTGCGGGGAATTCCTCGCACGTCTGGCGGCGCGGGGATTGAAGCGCAACGCGATGTTCCCGGTATACGGTCTGGCCGAAGCTTCGCTGGCCGTGAGCTTTCCACCAGTGGGACGCCCACTGCGCACGCTGCAATTGAATCGCCATCACCTGAGCGTGGGCGAGAGCGCGCAGGTGCTGCCCGACGCCAGCCGCGATGCGCTGAATCTGGTCAGCGTCGGTCAGGTGATCCCGCTGTGCGAACTGCGCATTGCCGGCGACGACGACGCACCGCTGCCCGATGGACGTATCGGTCACATTCACATTCGCGGCGAGAATGTCACCGGCGGCTACTACGAGGAACCGGAGGTGAACCGCGACACGTTCACCGCCGATGGCTGGTTGAAGACCGGCGATCTGGGCCTGGTGCTCGATGGCGAGATTTACATCACCGGCCGCGCGAAGGAGATTCTGTTCGTCAACGGGCAGAACTACTACCCGCATGATCTGGAAGCCATCGCGCAGCGCGCGCCCGACATGGAGTTGGGCAAGGTGGTCGTGGCGGGGGTGCGTCCGCCGGGTGCGGAGACGGATCAGTTGATGGTGTTCGTGCTGCATCGGGGCGATCTGCGGGAATTTCTGCCACTGGCCGCCGAGATCACGCGACTGATCAACGAACAGGCCGGGCTTGAAATCGCCGAAGTGATTCCGGTCAAGCGTATTCCGAAGACCACCAGCGGCAAGATTCAGCGTCATCTTCTGGAGCAGCAATACCTCGATGGCGAATTTGCTGCGGAGTCGGCGGAACTGGAATCGCTGCGCGGCGCGAGCAATGTGGTTGCAGCGTCGGCTTCGGGCGTGGATGCCATCGAGAACCGGCTGCTGAATCTGTGCAATGCGGTGCTCGCACCGAAGCAGGTAGGCCCGGCGGATAATCTGTTTGAGATTGGCGCAAGCTCATTGAAGCTGATCGAAATCCACGAACAGGTGGACCATGAATATCCGGGGCTGATCGACCTCACGGAGTTGTTCGATCATCCCACCGTGGCGGACCTCGCGCGGCATCTGGCGCACAAGCTGACCGCGAAGTCTTAGCCGATTTCCTCGCGGCGCTGGCGCGGCTCTTTCCAGCGCTTGTGCCCCCAGGTCCAATCCCCCGGCGTTGCGCGGATGTC
>JAITMN010000362.1 GCA_031277355.1 Nevskiaceae bacterium
TGCGCCACGCGCGGTCGCAGATTCGGCGGCAGGCGATCATGGAGCGGCACGCGGCCCGCCAGGTCTCGATAATCATCGAGCACCGGCTTTTGCTTCATCCCGCGCCGCAGACGCCGCAATGCCCGCGTCATCGCTTCCATCTGCGCCGATGCAGGCGCGCTCTGTGGTTCATAGCGCAGCCGCAGGTATTGATCGGTGAAGTCCGCCACGGGTTCGGCCAGCATCGGCCACGCCATCGCGATGCGCTGGGCTATTGCGCGCGGCGCTTCATGCGGCGCGATGGTCAGGCCGCTGCGCTGTGCGCCGTCGCGCAGCGATTCCCACAACTTGCCGAGCGCATCGCCCTTCGCAGCCGGTGGCCGTGCGCGCGCCAATGCCCATAGTGCGATCAACGCCCACGCCAGCGCGCCGCTCATCAGCAGCCAGATCAGCGGGCGATAACTGGTATTGGCGAAGCCCATGCGTTCGAGCAATCCCTGTTGCGACGCCTGATTGAAATTCAGCACGCGCTCCTGCCACCAGTGATTGGTGGCGTCCCAGCGCGCCAGCAGATTGCGCAGCAGCGGCATGTCGCGCCGCAGTCGCGCGGCGGTCGATAGCTGACTGCCGAGCAGATCGCCAACACTGGTGTCGAGGCGCTGCGGCGAGACCACGGCAGTGGGGTCCACTCGCACCCAGCCGCTGTTGTCGAGCCACACTTCGCTCCAGGCGTGCGCATCGGATTGACGCACCAGCAGATAGTCGCCGATGTCGTTCCATTCTCCGCCCAGATAGCCGGTGACCACGCGCGCGGGGATACCCGCCGCGCGCATCAGCGCGGTGAACGCGGATGCGAAGTGTCCGCAGAATCCCTGGCGCGTATCGAACAGCAGTGCGTCGATGCTGTCGCCTTGCAGCGGCGGCGGCGTCAAGGTGTAGGTAAAACCGTTGCTGCGAAAGTAATTCAGCACTGCTTCGACGTAGGCCGCATCGTCGGCGGATTGCCGGCGCAGTTGTGTGGCCAGTTGCAGCGTGCGTGGATTGGGGCCGGGCGGCAGTGCGGTGTCGTTGTAGCGCGTGGTTCGCGGCAAGGCTCCGGTGGTGCGCGTCTGCGGATAGGAGCGCGCGCGGTACATCGTCGGCCCGGTGACTGCGCGAACGGAAATCAATTGCCCGTCCCAGGTTTGGCGCACACCGCGCCCGGTTATCGACGCCACCGTTTCAAGACCAAACCACCAGTTGCGTCCGTTGGGTTCGAGGATTACTTCGTAGTCATAGGCGTTGCCGGTGGGTTCAAAAGGTTGCGCCACGCCAAATCGACCGCGCGTCCACGTTTGCCCATCGAAGTCGTGCAATACGGGGCCGCGCCAATAGCGCTGATTCTGCGGTGGAGGTGCGCCATCGAAGCGCACGCGAAAGGCTGGTTCATCCGATTGCACCAACTCGGTGATGCTGCCCGGCGTCAGTTGATCCGAAAGGCCGGTCTGTGCGCGGTTCGGATTTGGCATCGACCACAATGCGCCGGGCAGTCGCGGCACGAACAGGAACAGCACGACGGTCAGCGGCAGCGCCCACAGCAATGCGCTGCCGGCTTCGGCGAAAGATTGACGCAGCGGTGGTGCGTGGCGATGACCGAGACTTGAGAGCGCGGCGCAGCCCGTCCAGCCTGAGACCACATACAACGGTACGCGCAACAGTCCGCCACGATCGAGGCATGCGGCCAGCAACAACACGAAGGACACCAGCACGATCACCACCGCATCGCGGCGTGCGCGCATTTCCAGCAGTTTCAGCGCGCCCATCATCATCAGCAATGCTGATCCGGCCGACAGTCCGCCCAGCGAACGAAACGACATCAATATCGCCGCAGTCAGCAACAGCGCGGCGGCGTTGCGCGTGATGCCGCCGGGCAAGCGCAGGCGGCCACGTTGATGAGCGATGCGCCACAGCATGGCCGTCAGCGCGGCGATGGAGCACCAGATCGGCACGCGATCCACATGCAGCAGCATCGCGATGCCGTAGGCGGCGAGCACCAGTCGCAGCGCGGCAGCGGGCAGGGGTGAATTCGCCTGCATCTTCATTGGTATTGCGCCAGTGCTGAAAGACAGGCGTTGCGATGCGCGGGTCCGCTGCCATCGAGGTCCACGCTCGGCAGACGCAGGCGATAGCGTTCACCGCGCGTTGCCGCCTGCAATACCCACTCGCAGAGCTGCGACAGCCGCTGCTCCATCGAGCCGGACAGCGCGTCGTAGTTGAACTCGCGCGCAAGCTGCACATTGTCGCGGTACTCGCGCACCAGCAGCGGCGCATTGCGCGCATAGGCTTTCCACGCCACCTGTCGAGGCGAGTCGCCTTCGCGGAAGGGACGCAGTGAGGTCAGTTCATCGAAGCCCGCAGCGGTGGCGTCGTGGCGAAGTCCGCCGGTGTCGCCGGGAGTTTCCGGCATCGCTCTGCCGCCTTCGGGTCGCGGATAGATTTGCGTTTCAACTGGCGGCGCAAACCATGTCCAGGTGCGAAACAGGCCAAATGGCGCATGCGTCGATAGCTTGATCGGCGGCATCTTCCAGACGCCGCGCGATGCGGGAGGAAATTGCAGCGTCATCGCGCCACTGTCACCGCTGGGCGGGTCGATGTCGAGCGGGTCAAAGTCGCGGTTCAGCGTGACATTGGCAGCATTGATCTTCGCAGCGGCAGCGACATCTTGCAGCGCCACCGCCGCATCCACATGCACCCGCACGGGCACGTTCTGGCCGGCGAACACGGGCTGCGCGTGCAGCGAAGTCAGCCGCACATTCACCATCATCCGATGCGTGCGCAGCATCGCCGCAATCGCAAAGCCGGTGAGCCAGAAAGTCAGCAGCATCGCAAGGCCGCTGCCATAGTTCAGCGCGGCGATGAAGGCGATGGCGAGCAAGCCGCCGAAGGCGAGGCCGGTGCGCGTGGGCAGGATGTACAGCCGGCGCCGGTTCATCGCCCGTTACGCCGGAACGCGCACCGATTCCAGCAATTCGCGCGTGATGTTGGGCCGTGCGCCGAGGCTTGCGCCGCTGCGCGCAGCATCGCGCCACTGCAATCGGTGACCGGCGATGGCCGCCCATACGGCCTGCACGTCATCGGGGATCACGCTGCGCCGTCCGTCGATCAGTGCCCACGCTCGCGCCGCGCGCAGCAATCCCTGCGCGGCGCGCGGCGACAGGCCCAGCGCCACATCACGCCGCACGCGCGAGGCGGCCACCAGCGCCTGCACATAGTCGAGCAGCGCGGGCGCGGCATGCACGGTCTGCGCGGCGTGTTGCGCTTGCAGCAATTGCGCCGGCGTCATCGACGCGGGCATGGCATCGAGTTTTTCGCGGCGATCCGGTTCGGCCAGCAGCATCCGCTCGAAGCGCGGATCGGGATAGCCCAGTTCGATGCGCATCAGGAAGCGGTCCAGTTGCGATTCGGGCAGCGCGAACGTGCCCAGTTGCTCCTGCGGATTTTGCGTGGCGACGACGAAGAACGGTTCGGGCAGTTTGTGCGTGAGACCATCGACGCTGACCTGCCGCTCGCCCATTGCTTCCAGCAACGCGCTCTGTGTGCGTGGACTGGCGCGGTTGACTTCATCGGCCAGCAGCAATTGCGTGAACACCGGACCCTTGCGAAATTCAAAGCGTTGCGTGGTGCGATCGAACACCGACACGCCGATGATGTCGGCGGGCAACAGATCGCTGGTGAACTGCACGCGCTGCCAAGACAGCCCCAGCACGCGCGCCAGCGCATGCGCCAGCGTGGTCTTGCCCACGCCGGGCACGTCTTCGATCAGCAGATGTCCGCGTGCGATCAGGCAGGCCATGCACAGCCGCAGCGCATGCGCCTTGCCCAGCAGTATCGTGTCGAGCGCGCGCAGCGCATCGCCGAGCGGTTCTCGCGGCGGCAGGCTGCGCGCGGTTCTGCCGGACGCGGGCGGGTCAAAGGTCAGCGGATCAGTGCTCATGGCCCGCACCTTCGCACGATTTCAAGCCGCCGCGCGAGGCTCTGGTTCACCTTTTCGCGTAGTCGTTCAGGCGAATGCCGCCGACGCCGCATCCAGCGCTGCCACTTCTTCCGGCGCGAGCTTGAACTCGGCGATCGCCATCAATTGCTCCAACTGCGCCACGCTCGTGGCGCTGGCCAGCGGCGCGGTGACGGTGGGCTTTGCAGCCACCCATGCCAGCGCCACCGTCGACATCGCCGCGTCGCGCGATGAGGCGATGCGCTCCAGCGCTTGAATGATCCGCAGTCCATCGGCATTGAGATAACGCCCGGCCAGCGAGCCGCGCGCCGCGCCGTCGATGTCGGCCTGCGTGCGATATTTCCCGGAGAGAAAGCCGCTGGCGAGCGCGAAGTAGGGGAACACGGCCAGACCGTGCTTGGCCGCCAGCGGCCCGTTGATGCGTTCATAGCTCTCGCGCGCCACGAGACTGTATTCGGGCTGCAACGCCACGGGCCGCGCCAATCCCTCTTTGCCCGCAAATTCCATCCATGCGGTGATCCGCTCCGGCGGCAGATTCGACACGGCCACATGGCGAACCTTGCCCGCCTTCACCAGCGCATCGAACGCCACCGCGATCTGCTCGATTGGCACGTTCGCGTCTTCGTGATGAGCGTAGTAAAGATCGATGTAATCGGTTTGCAGCCGCGCCAGCGACGCATCGGCTGCCCGCGCGATGTTGCCCGGCGAAAGCCCCATGAACTGCGGATGCGCCGCAACCTTCGTCGCGATGATCACGGAGGAACGGTTGCCGCGCTGCTGCATCCAGTTGCCGAGTATCGTTTCGGACTCACCGCCCTTGTTGCCCGGCACCCAGGCCGAATACGAATCGGCGGTGTCGATGAAGTTGCCGCCGCGCGCCACGAAAGCGTCGAGCACCACCTGCGATGCGGCCTCGCTGCTCGTCATGCCGAAGGTGTTGCCGCCAAGGCCCAGCGGAAAGATTTGAAGGTCGGTGTTGGGGAATTTGATCATGGGGTGTATGCAAGGGTTGTGGATTGAAGCAGCCGTGAAAATACCATCATCGCCGCCGGCGTGCCCGCCGCCGGTGCGGGCGCTTCAGCCGTCTGCGCACCCCATTGGCAGGCGATATAGGGCAAAATACGCAGTTCATGACCGACGGCTTACCCATTCCCCGCCGCTATTTCGCCATCGTCGCGATTTGGCTCGCCATCACAATGACGGTGCTGGACGGCACGATAACCAATGTCGCGCTGCCGACCATTGGCCGCGAGATTGGCGCAACGGCCGGCGCGTCGATCTGGGTGATCAACGCCTACCAACTGGCGATCACCTCGCTGCTGCTGCCGCTGGCCGCGCTGGGCGATCGGATCGGCTATCACCGTGTGTACCTGCCGGGTCTCGTCGTGTTCGTGCTGGGCTCGGTGGCCTGTGCGTTCTCGCGCAACCTCTCGCTGCTGATCGCGGCGCGAGTCCTTCAGGGCATCGGTGGGGCGGCGGTGGTGAGCATGAATGCGGCGATGGTTCGCGCCATCTTCCCCGAGTCGATCCTGGGGCGCTGGATCGGCTACAACGCGCTGGTGCTGTCGATGGCGGCGGCGGCGGGGCCGTCCATCGCCGGATTGATCCTCAGCGTCACGACATGGCCGTGGCTGTTTCTGGTCAATGTGCCGGTGGGCATCGTCTCGCTGCTGATCAGCCGCCGCGCGTTGCCGCGCAGTGTCGGTTACGGCGGCAAACCCAACTACCTCTCGGCGGCGTTGAGCGCGATGGCGCTCAGCATGCTGATATTCGGCGCCGAAACGCTGGCGCGCGGCGAACTGCGCCAAGGATGGTTGATGCTGCTGGTTGCCGTGATCGCCGGTGCGCTGCTGATACGGCGAGACTGGACGCGCCCCCGGCCATTGCTGCCGGTAGATCTCTTGCGGATCCCGATATTCTCGCTGTCCATCGCCACATCGGTCACCACCTTCGCGGCGCAGATGCTCACGCTGGTAACGCTGCCGTTCCTGTTCCAGACCTCAATGGGCCGCAGTGTCACGCAAACCGGCCTGCTGATGACGCTGTGGCCCTTGACGGTGGGCTTGACGGCTCCGCTGGCGGGCCGCTTGGCGGATCGCTACCCCGCCGGATTGCTGGGCGGCATTGGCCTTGGCGTATTGGCGGCGGGCCTGCTGCTGCTGTCGATGCTGACGCCGGAGAGCAGCAACGCCGATATTTTCTGGCGTATCGCGGTATGCGGCGCGGGATTCGGCTTCTTTCAATCGCCGAACAATCGCACCATCGTCACTGCTGCACCGGCGGCGCGTTCGGGCGCGGCCGGCGGCATGCTGGCCACTGCGCGGCTGCTGGGCCAGACCACCGGCGCGGTGGCGGTGGCAGCCGGTTTTCACTGGATGGGGATGTCGTCCAGTCCGTTTCTGTTGCGGGCGGCGGCGGTGGCGGCGATGATCGCCGCAACGATCAGCATGCTGCGGTTGCGCGTGCGCACCGAACCGGACACCATCGGCGTCTGAAGCCGATGTTTTGCAGGGATGAATCATCAGATGCTTTGGATACAGTCGGAAAAAATCAACACGGCGCTGGGCAACAAGCTGTTCAATCAGGCCCGCTCGCTGGCGCGTACTGCGCTGCGCACGGCCGATGGCAAGCCTATTCACTGGACCGATCTTGCCGGTGTTCATGTCATCGCCGGTGATCTGTTGCAAGCCGAGCAGACGCTGAGCGAGGCGATCACCCGTTTTGATCTGCCGCATCTCTACAGCTTCCGCGCCTATGTGCGTCACGCGGGCAAGCGCTACGACAGTGCGCTGGAAGACCTGAAAGAAGCCGAGCGCCGCGCGCCCGACGACACCTCGATTCAGAACAACCTTGCCGCCGCGTTGATGGATCGCGGAAGAAACGAGGAATCGGCGGCGTATCTGCAAAAGGTGCTGAAGAAGAATCCGGATCATCTGGATGCGCTGTCGAATCTTTCGGCGATCTACAGCCGATTGAAGCACCACGGCGAAGCGATCAAGCTGACGCGCCGCCGTCTGGAATTGAAGCCCGACAACGCCGAAGCGTATCTGACGCTGCTCGATCAGTTGCGATCAGCGGGGTTGTTGACGCAGTTCAAGGAAGTCTTCGATCTGGACCGGGCCAAGTCTGCGTTTGAACAGGCGCAGCGCTTCGAAACATTCAACGCGCTGACCTTCGTGGA
>JAITMN010000010.1 GCA_031277355.1 Nevskiaceae bacterium
GACGCGAACGTGATTCGATCCAACGGAAATTTCCACATCTCCGGAAGACCCCAGCAATCGCTGCAATTCCAGAATTCCCTTTCTCGGAACAATGACTTGCCGGATTCCGGCCTCAGACGGCGCAGGAAGCTGCGTTTCGGTAATTGCCAGACGATGGCCGTCAGTTGCCACCATTCGGAGCATTTTTCCGTCTGTTTCCAGCAAGGTGCCATTCAGGTAGTAGCGAACGTCCTGCTGCGCCATCGAAAAATGCGTTTTGCCGATCAGGCGGCCCAGTTCGGCCTGCGGCAGCACCAGCGTCTGCTGCGCGCTGACGCTCTCCACGACCGGAAACTCCGCCGCCGGAAGGCTGGAGAGCACGAAACGGCTGCGGCCGGCGGCCAGTTTCACCTTGTCCCCGTCCAGCGTAAGCGTAACTTTGGCGTCTTCGGCCAGCGCGCGGATGATCTCCAGCAACTTGCGCCCCGGAACGGTGATCTCGCCCGGCTGCTGCACGTCGATTTCGCCGGAGGCCACCAACTCCACTTCCAGATCGGTGCCGGTGATCGACACCCTGCCGTTCTTCGCCGACAGCAGCACATTGGACAGAATCGGCATCGTCTGTTTGCGTTCCACGACGCCGATGACGCCCTGCAAAGGAGAAAGAATCTGCTCTCGTGTGCCGGAAATTTTCATGACGGTAACCTTAAGGGCTGCAGGGTTCTGATCTTGAAGAAGGAGTAGTTTAAAACTATTACTGCTGTCATTACTGCTGTGGATATGGGGACTGGTGCAGATTTTCCAAACCGATCAACTCACTGCGGCAGCCTGGCTCAGTGGATGGCTTGCCTTGCAAGCGCTGATTGAACAGTGGGCAGGCTGTGGATGAATTCATCCCCATTTCATTCACTGCTTCATCCCCAAGGTGATCCACAGACTGACTCACAACTTGTTCATTGCGCTGAAACCGCATCAGGCTCTTAACGTGCGCTGCAAGTTGGAATAATCCTCGCGTGTGCGTGAATCGCTTTGAAGCAAATCCTGCACTTTGCGGCAGGCATGCAGCACCGTCGTATGATCGCGACCGCCGAACGCACTGCCAATTTCCGGCAGACTGTGGCTCGTGAGTTCTTTTGCCAACGCCATTGCAATCTGTCGCGGGCGAGACAGCGAGCGAGTGCGGCGCGGCGAAAGCAGATCAGCCACGCGCAGCTTGTAATACTCGGCAACGGTTTTCTGAATGTTCTCGATGCTCACGAGGCGCGTTTGCAGATTCAGCAGATCGCGCAAGGTTTCTTTCGTGAATTCCACGGTGATCGGTTCGCCGGTGAAATGTGCGTTGGCAATCACGCGCTTCAGCGCACCTTCCAATTCACGCACGTTCGAGCGAATACGCTTGGCGATGAAGAACGCCACTTCAGCGGGCAAGTCCACGCCCACGGCTTGCGCTTTGGATAACAAAATGCCCACGCAGGTTTCAAGTTCGGGCGCTTCGATGGCAACCGTAAGACCCCAACCAAAGCGCGACTTCAATCGCTCATCCAGTCCGGCGATTTCCTTCGGATAACGATCACAGGTGAGGATGATTTGATTCTGTCCTTCCAGCAACGCATTGAAGGTGTAGAAAAATTCTTCCTGCGATTTGTCCTTGTCGGCAAAGAACTGAATGTCGTCGATCAGCAGCGCCGACAGTCCGCGGTAGCTGTTCTTGAATTCATCCATGTGACCGTGGCGCAGCGCCTTGATCATGTCATCGACAAAGCGCTCGGAATGCACATAGGCGATGCGGGCATCGGGATTGCGTGCGCGGATTCCATGACCCACGGCCTGCATCAGATGCGTTTTGCCCAAACCCACGCCGCCATAGATGAACAGCGGGTTGTAGGCCTTGCCGGGGTTATCGGCCACCTGCATCGCGGCGGCTTTGGCAAAGTGATTGCTCTTGCCCTCGATGAAGTTCCCGAAGGTGTACTCCGGGTTCATCCGCGAACCGATCGGCCAGAGAGTTTCCGTCGATCGTTTCTTTGAAGAATCAATAATCGGCGGCGCAGCGATCACTGGCGCAGGTCGCGAATCAATCTCGATGGAGAAGGGCAACTCCGACCCGGCCAGTTCGCGCAGCAACTGACTGATGCGCGGGCCTGCGTTCGCGCGCACCCAATCCACCGCGAAGCGATTGGGCGCAAGCAGGCGCAACCCTTGAGCCGAATCGACGGCCTGCAGCGGTCGCAGCCAGGTGTTGACCTGCTGCTCGGGCAGCTCGTCTTCCAGCCGCGCCAGGATTTGCGGCCAGAGGGTAGGGATGTGGGGTAATGCGGACATGAGGGGGCGGGAGTCTACCTCAGGCGCTGCCGGAGTTGACTTGCCTTTCTCCACTGCGTAACCTCGCCAACCCATTTTCCCGGCCCGATGTACTGCCATGGCGACCAAACGCACTTACCAGCCCAGCAAAATCAAGCGCGTGCGCACGCACGGTTTTCGCGCTCGCATGGCCACTGCTGACGGCCGCAAGGTGCTGGCCCGCCGCCGCGCCAAGGGCCGCAAGCGCCTGATCCCCTGATCCGGGGTCTTGCGCACGGCGCTCGTGTCCGGCGCAGTCCCGCCGCTCGGATTTGCACGCCGCCAGCGGCTGCTTTCCGGGGCTGATTTCGAGCGTGTCTACGCTCGCCGGTTGCGGGTGCAGGACGCCAACCTTTCCGTCAACGCGGTCGCCAATACGCTGGGGCATGCCCGGCTGGGGCTGTCGATTTCCGGCAAGGCCGTGGGCGATGCGGTGAACCGCAATCGCGTGAAGCGCCAGGTGCGCGAATCCTTCCGCAAGGCCGCCGCGACGCTGCCGCCATTCGACCTCGTCGTCGGGGCTCGTAACGGCGCGCGGACAGCGCATAATGCAGCCCTTCGCGCCAGCCTCGAAACGCTGTGGGCACAGGTCAGGAAACGATGCGTAAGCTCTTAATTGCTCTAATCAGGGGTTATCAGCTCATCATTAGCCCACATTTGGGCCAATGCTGCCGATTTCACCCCAGCTGTTCCTGCTATGCCAAGGAGGCCGTGCAGCGGCACGGCGCACTGCGCGGCAGTGTGATGGCGGCGCGGCGCGTGCTGCGTTGTCACCCCTTCCACGACGGCGGCTACGACCCCGTCCCCTGATCAAGGTTGAGTCTGAAGAACATGCCGTCCTCGATTACGAAGAACATCCGGATTTTTCTCTGGGTTGCGCTGGCGATGATCGTGCTGGTGAATTACCAGACCTTCACCGCCGAGTTCGCGCAGCGCGAGGCGGCTGAGCAGGCTGCGGCGGCGGCCAATCCGCCGCCGTCGCTGACGGATGCGGTGCCGCAGGCGGTGGCTACGGCTGCGCCGGCTGCCGATGGCGCTGCGGGTGCGGGCGCCGCTACCGGCGTCGGCGAAGTGCCTGCAGTGACTGCGCCCGATGCCGGCGCTGGCGCTGTTCCGACCGTCGGGGCTTCGCCTTCGGCCGGTCCCGCGCCCGCCACGCTATTGCATGTGCGCACCGATGTATTCGACATCGACGTGAGCCTGCACGGTGGCGAGATCGTTCGCGCCGATCTGCGGCAATACCCGGTGATGAAGGGTCAGGCCGAAGTGGTGCGCCTGATGCGCAACAACGGACCCGGCGATCTGTATTTGTTGCAGACCGGGCTTGTGGGCGCAGGCGCAAATGCCGCTGCCGGTCCGTATCCCACGCACCTGGCCGAGTTCACCAGCGACTTCTCCGGCTTTGATATGGATGTGTCGGGTTTGGACGATCTGCGCGTGCCGCTGAAGTGGGCTTCGCCCGATGGCGTGATGGTGACGAAGACCTATGTGTTCCGCCGTGGCAGTTATCGCATCGACGTGGAGTATGAAATCACCAACGGCAGTGCCGCGCCGTGGTCGATTGCTCCGTATACGCAGATACTGCATGACGTGCCGCCGATGAAGCGCTCGTACTTCAACCCGAACACCTATGCGTTTACGGGTCCGGCGTTGTACGACGGCACGAAGTATCAAAAGCTGAAGATCACCAACGAGGATGACGCGCATCTGAGCCGCGATATCACCAATGGCTGGATGGCCTCCTTGCAACATCACTTCGTTGCCGCCATTGCGCCGTCGAAGGATGAGGCCGACCACTACACGCTGCGCGTGCAGGGCAATGAGTATCTGGCCAGTGTCGTGGGGCCTGTGCGCACGGTAGCCGCCGGCGAGATGGCGCAGATCAACGGCACGATGTTCGTGGGTCCGAAACTGCAGAAGCAGCTCGATGCGATTCATCCCGAGTTGTCGCGCGCCGCCGATTACGGACGTTTGACTTTTCTCGCGCGTCCGTTGTTTTGGCTGCTGCAATTTGCCTTCAATATATTTGGCAACTGGGGCATGTCGATTGTTGCCGCGACGTTCTTCCTGAAGTTGCTGTTCTATCCGTTGTCTGAAGCGGCGGGTCGGTCGATGGCGAAGATGAAGCAGCTTCAACCGCGGATGAAGCAGATTCAGGAAATGTACAAGGATGATCGCGAGAAGCTTGGCCGCGCGACGATGGAGCTGTACAAGAAAGAGAAAATCAATCCGGCGGCCGGTTGTTTGCCGATGTTGATTCAGTTGCCGGTGTTCATTGCTTTTTACTGGGTGCTGCTCGAAAGCGTGGAGATGCGCCAGGCGCCGTTCGTCGGCTGGATTCAGGATTTGTCGGTGCGCGATCCGCTGTTCATTCTGCCGGTGATCATGGCCGGCGCGATGTTCCTGCAATACAAGCTGCAACCCACGCCTGCCGATCCGGTGCAGGCCAAGGTGTTCATGGTTCTGCCGCTGGTGATGTCGGCCACATTCGCCGTCTTCCCCGCAGGTCTCGTGCTCTATTGGGTGACGAACACGATTTTGACCATCGTGCAGCAGTGGAACATCAACCGGCGAATCGAAGCGGCGCGGGTGCTGCGCGACTAGGCGCTTGCGATGAGGATGCACGCTGGCGGCTTGAAACCTCCGCGCTGCAATCGCCAGTGATGACCGGCGACGCCATGCAAGACGCATCAGCGCAGTCGCCGGACACGATCGCGGCGGTCGCCACGCCCGCAGGTCGCGGTGGCATTGCGGTGGTGCGTGTGTCGGGCGCGGCGGTGCCGGATATCGCGCGAGCATTGTTGGGTGCATTGCCGCTGGCGCGTCATGCCACGCCCGCGCGCTGGCGCGATGCGCAGGGCGAGATGCTCGATGCCGGTCTTGCGCTTTATTTCCCCGCGCCACATTCCTTCACCGGCGAGCATGTGCTTGAGTTGCACGGTCATGGCGGCAGTGTGTTGGTGGAGGCGTTGCTGGAGCATCTGCTGGCGCTCGGCGCGCGCCGCGCACGGCCCGGCGAATTCAGCGAGCGGGCTTATCTGAATGGCAAGCTCGATCTGGCGCAGGCCGAAGCCGTTGCCGATTTGATCGACGCCGGTTCACGCGCGGCGGCGCGTGCGGCGCTGCGTTCGTTGCAGGGGGAATTCAGCGATCGCGTCAATGCGTTGCGCGATGCGCTGGTGACGCTGCGCGTGCAGGTGGAAGCCGGCATTGATTTTCCCGACGAGCATCTGGACCTGCCGGCGCAGCAGCGCTTGCGCGTGATGGCCGAAGCAT
>JAITMN010000037.1 GCA_031277355.1 Nevskiaceae bacterium
GTGAGCCCGATCAGTTCCAGCAGGTCCGGTTCATCATCGACAATGAGAATGCGTGCTTTGGCCATGACGTTTTGATTTTAGATCAGACTTCCCATCGCGCAGGATCGGTGAACACCAGCCGGAACACACTGCCGCCGCCGGGCCGTGTTTCCAGCAACAACGTGGCGCCATTGGTCTGCGCCAACTCGCGCGCCAGAAACAGGCCAAGGCCGGTGCCTTGCGCGGCGCGCGTGAAAAACGGCTCGAAGGCGTGCTCGGCGTCTTCCAGCGAGATGCCGGGTCCGCGATCGGCCACTTCGAGAAACGGGCGTCCGCTGCCGCCCAAACGTCCGTAGCGCAGCGTCACTTCGATGCGGCCATCGGGGCCCTTGCCATGCGTGATCGCGTTCTGGCACAGGTTCCACACCACTTGGCGCATCTGGCTGATGTCCACGCGAATCTCAAGGCCCGTTGATGCTCCGGCCGGTGGTTCAAGCACGCGCAGCGCGTCTTCGGGCAATTGCATCGTGGCGCTGAATTCCTCGTGAAACTCATGTACCCAGGTGGGCAGGTCGATGCGCTCGGGCTGAAAATTTCCGCGCCGCGACATCTCCAGCACATTCTCGATGATGCGACTGACGCGCGCCGCGTTGGTTTCGATGATGCGCGTGAGGCGGCGATCTTCGTCGTTGAGCGCGGAGGATTCGGCCAGCAATTGCCCCGCGTGACTCATCGCGCCCACCGGATTGCGAATCTCGTGCGCGATGCTGGCCGATAGACGCCCCAGCGCCGCAAGCTTGGTCTGCTGCACTTTCTCGGCCAGCAATCCCGGTTCTTCGAGAAACACCAGCACTGGCCCGGCGGTGGTCTGCTCACTGCCGAGCCGCGCAAAATGCGGCTGAATCAGCCGAGAACCATCGGTGGAGGCAAAGCTCGAATCGCGCTCGGATTGTTCGTGCCGACGCCAGTTCGTCAGCAGCGCCAGCAGCCGTGGCGCAACTTCGGCCAGCAGCGCGCCGGGCGCGGCCATCCGGTCGCCCAGCATCTGCGCCGCCGATTCGTTGATCAGGCGGATGCGATCGCGTTCGTCCACGACCAGAATGCTCTCGCGCAGATGTTGCACGATGTATTGCGATAGCTGCGCAAGGTTTGCAAGGTCGATCTCCTGCCGGCGCACCAGCGCTTCGCTTTCGATCAGCCGGCTCGTCAGCAACCGCACCGCCAGCGTGGTGATGAACACTTCCACGCCCAATACGCCCGCCAGCAGGTATTGCCGCGCATCGCCGACCGGCGTATTCACCGCAAATTGCTGCAACAGCACCGCCGCCGTCGCCACTGCGGCGACGAAATACGCATCGCGATTGTTCGACAGCGTAGCCATCGCGCCCACCGGCAGCAGCAACAGGATGCCCAGGCCGCTCGACACGCCATTGGCCGACCACAGCACGAGGCTGATCGCCACCACGTCGGTGAGCGCGTAGGTCATCACCAGCCACCGCAGCCCCACGCCGGGCACGCGCCGCATCGCGATCAGGCCGACGGCCGCGACGAGCCACAGCACGCAGATCAGCAGCAGGTGTTGGGGGCGCGCGATTTCCAGCAGGCTGTCGCCGCCGGGGAATCGCGTGGTCAGCAGCAAGCCCCCCGCCACCAGCAGGCGGTAGAGGTTCGTCAGCCGCATCACACGCAGCGCCAAATCCGATGGCGGGGCTTCCGGGCCCTGGCGGTTCCTTTCGCTGAAGTTTGCCACGAGCGGACTGTACAGCCTCCCTCCGGGGGCGTCGAAGGCGGAAATTGAGCGAAGTCTGATTGAATCCGCCAAAATACGCGGCTTCGCCGGCCAAGGATTTGCGATGAACCTGCACGAATATCAATCGAAGAACATCTTTGCCCACTACGGTATTCCGGTGCCCGCCGGCGAAGTGGCTGATTCGGCCGATGCGGCCGTTGTCGTGGCGCAGCGGCTGGGCGGCCCGGTCTGGGTGGTGAAAGCTCAGGTGCATGCCGGTGGCCGTGGCAAGGCCGGCGGCGTGCAATTGGCGCGCGATCTCGACGGCGTGCGCGAAGCCGCCAAGCGCATGCTGGGCACGCATCTGGTCACGAAACAAACCGGCCCCGAAGGGCTGCCGGTGTCGAAGGTTTATGTGGAGAGCGGCTCGAATATCGCACGCGAGATTTATCTGAGTCTCACGCTGAATCGCGAGAAGGGTCGCATCGCCGTGGTGGCTTCGGCCGCCGGTGGCATGGATATCGAAACCGTGGCCGAGAAAGAACCGGAGAAGATTCTCACCACGAGCATTCATCCGGCGGTGGGCCTTGAAGCCTATCAGGCGCGTGAGCTGGGCTTTGGTCTGGAATTCAACCCCGTGCAGATGGCCGAGTTCACGAAAATCCTCAAGGCGCTGTACAAGCTTTATCTGGATAACGACGCCAGTTTGGTGGAAGTCAATCCGCTGATCGTTACCGGCGAAGGCAATCTGGTGGCGCTGGATGCGAAGATCGGCATCGACCCGAATGCGCTGTTTCGTCATCCTGATCTGGTGGCGCTGCGCGATCGCACGCAGGAAGACCCCACCGAAGCGCGCGCCGCCGAGCACGATCTGAACTACGTCTCGCTCGATGGCGACATCGCCTGCATGGTCAACGGCGCCGGTCTTGCGATGGCGACGATGGACATCATCAAACTGCACGGCGGCAAGCCGGCCAACTTCCTCGACGTGGGTGGTGGCGCCACTGCCGAGCGCACCACGGCGGCGTTCGAGTTGATTCTGTCGAACCCGAACGTGCGCGCGATATTGGTGAACATCTTCGGCGGCATCGTTCGCTGCGATGTGATTGCCGAAGGCGTGATGGCGGCAGTGCGCAACGTCGGCGTGAGAGTGCCGGTGGTGGTGCGACTGGAAGGCACGAACGCGAAGCAGGCCCGCGAAATGCTGGCCGGCAGCGGCCTGGCGGTGACGCCGGCTGAAAGTCTCACCGATGCGGCAAAGAAAGTCGTTGCCGCTGCGCGGAAGAAGGGTTGATTCATGAGCATTCTCGTCAACAAGCGAACCAAGGTCATCGTTCAGGGCTTCACCGGCAAGCAGGGCACGTTCCACACGCAGCAGTGCATTGCCTATGGCACGCGCGTGGTGGGTGGCGTTACGCCGGGCCGTGGCGGCAGCACACATCTTGATCTGCCGGTGTTCGACACCGTGCGCGGCGCGGTGCGTGAAACCGGCGCGACGGTCAGCATGATCTATGTGCCGGCGGCGTATGCAGCCGATGCGATTCTCGAAGCGGCTGAGGGCGGCATCGAACTGGTGGTGTGCATCACCGAAGGTATTCCGGTCAACGACATGATCCGCGTGAAGACGGCGCTGGCCGGCGGACCCACGCGGCTGATCGGGCCGAACTGTCCGGGGCTCATCACCGCCGATGAGTGCAAGATCGGCATCATGCCGGGCTTCATTCACAAGAAGGGTTGCGTGGGCATCGTGTCGCGTTCGGGCACGCTCACTTATGAGGCGGTGCATCAGACCACGCAAATGGGTTTGGGGCAGAGCACCTGCGTGGGCATTGGCGGCGATCCGGTGCGCGGCATGAACTTCATCGACGTGATCGAGTTGTTCGAGCGCGATCCGCAGACCGAAGGCATCGTGATGGTGGGCGAGATCGGCGGCAGCGATGAAGAGGCTGCGGCGGCGCATATCGCCAAGTTCGTCAGCAAGCCGGTGGTGGCTTACATCGCGGGCGTTACCGC
>JAITMN010000087.1 GCA_031277355.1 Nevskiaceae bacterium
CCGCAACAAACGGCGCGTTGCTCGTGCCGGTGAACACCAATCCGGTGTCGCGCGTCACATGGTCGGTGCTCGATTCACCCGTGTCTTCACTGATCGCGCTGATGCCCGCCACGATGGGCTCGGGATCAACGAGCGTAACGGTCTGTTGATCCTCCGTACCCGCGTTGCCATAGCGATCCACCACGCGCGCACGCACGTCGTTGCCGCCTGTGGTCAGCGGCGTGCCGGTGGCGTCGTACACCCAGTTCGTGCCCGATGCGCCCGCATCGTTCCACGTTGCGCCGCCATCGAGCGACACCTGCACCTTGTCGCCGGGTTGCAGTGCGCTGGTCAGCGTGCCGCTGATGATCTGCTGCGGCTGGCTCGTGGTGAAGTCGCCCTGCGCGCCGGTATCAACGCTGATGGTCTTGATGTCGGGCGTGATGGCCGGGCCGGTGGTGTGTTTCTGCACCGTCTGCGTGTCTTGATACTGCGTGCCGCCTTCGGTCACGGAGGCGGTAACGGTGACGTCGCCATCTTTCAGATCGGAGAGGTCGGCCTGATCCACAGTCCACACGCCGCCATCGATCTGCGTCTCCACGCTCACCGTGTTGCCGTCGCTGTCGGTGAAGGTCACGGTGACGGTTGAGCCATCGGGCACATTGTCCACCGTGCCCTGAATCGTCACGTTGTCGTCTTCGCTGGCGCTGATCACGCCATCTTCAATCGACGTGCCCGCAGGGTTGAGCGCAATGTCCGGGTCGGTGGGCAATGCCGCAGCGATGTTCGCCGTTGCGCCATCGGTGGCTGCGTTACCGGCCTTGTCGGTCACCAAAGCCGACACGCTGATGGCGCTGCCAGGCGTGAGCGAAGTGAGGTTCACGCCGGGGACGGTCCAGGCGCCGCCGCTCACCACTGCGCTGGTTCTGAGTTCATGGCCATCGGCATCGGCAAACACCAACTGCACGCGCTGCCCATCTTCCACGCCGGTGGTCGTGCCCGACACGGAAAAGTTCGCACGCGCCGTGCTTGAAATCACGCCGTTGTCGCCGAGCGGTTCATTCACGCTGACCGTGGCGATCGTATCCACCGTGAAGTCGCGTTCACCGCCGGTTGCGCCGGGGATGTCTGCGCCTGCGGCGTCGGCTGCGGGCGTTACCGACAAGCGGTAATCGCCATCGGGCAGCGTCACATCACTCAGATCAAGATTCCATTGGCCGTTACTCACCGGCACGATGTACTGATCTTCAGCGCCGGATACGGGCGAGCCATCGGCAGCAGTGAGCACCAGACGCACGAAGGGCGCAGTGCTGGGGCCGCCGAATTTCAACTGATTGTTGTTCGTCAGATTGTCCGCGCCAGACATACCCGTGTCTTCACTCATCGTCTGGATG
Organism: Nevskiaceae bacterium; assembly: GCA_031277355.1. Lineage (GTDB taxonomy): Bacteria > Pseudomonadota > Gammaproteobacteria > Steroidobacterales > Steroidobacteraceae > ZC4RG30. The sequence continues at coordinate 1,374 of JAITMN010000087.1, forward strand.
ACGGCGCTCGGCGGCGCGGGCGGCGGCAGCGTGGTTTTCGTCACCGTCGTGGTGTCGGGAGGCACACCGGGAACGTCGGGCGTGCTGGCGGTGATCGTTACCGGGCCATCGTCGAAGGCCGTCAGGTCTACGCCGGTCACCGTCCACTGGCTGTTGATGACCACTGCATCCTGCGAGTAGGTCAGGCCATTGGCGTCGGTAAACGTCACCCTTACCGTGGAGCCATCGGGCACCTCATTCACGCGGCCGCTGACCGTGACATCGTTCTGCTCGATGGCGTCGATCACGCCATCATTGCCCGCGATCAATTGCGGATCGATGATCGCAAGGTCCGGACCCAGCGCATCCATCATCGTCACCGCGCTGTCGGAGGCGGTGTTGCCCGCGACGTCTTCCACCGCAGCGCTGATGCCGATGGGGCCATCGGCCAGCGCGTTCAGATCAACGCCGGTCACGATCCAGGAGCCGACGCCGTTGGCGTCCACGTTCGTCACAGTCGCAGTGGCCGTTACATCGGGAGTCGTCGGGTCGCCATCGGAGAACGTCACCGTTACCGTCTGGCCTTCTTCCACATTGCTCACGGTGCCCGAAACGCTCACCGCCGTGCGCTCGGCAGACGAAATGCGACCGTCGCCGGAAACGGGCTCGTTGATTTCGATGCTCGCCGTGGTGTCGATGATGAAGTCGCGGCTGGGCGTGGGCGCATCGGTGGAATTGGGCAGCCGCGCCGACAGCGTGTAGTTGCCATCGGCCAGCGGCGTGCCGGTGATGTATTCGAAGGACCACGCGCCATTGGTCACCACGGTGGTGCCGATCACGTTGCCATCGAGCAGCACTTGCACCACGCTGCCATTGGCCGCGTTGCTGGTTCCGTAGAAAGTCAGGCTGCCGTCGCTGCCGTTATCGTTGGTGCGAAAGTCGTTGCCGCTGATGCCCGAATCATTGGAGATGCCGGCGATGCCCAGCGTGTCGGGCACGCGCGGACCGGGGCCGGGACCGGGGTCCGGCGGGGGAACCACGGTGGTGTTGTCTTTGTCGTCATCGTCCGCGAGCAACGCGCCGACCAGTCCGCCCGCAGCGGCCGCACCCAACAGCGCAAGCAGGCCGGCGTAGGTGTGATGTTCGACGACAAACCAGCGCACCAGATCATCGGCAACGCCATCGGCGCCACTCAGCGCGCGGCTGAAGTCGATCCAGTACGCGACTTCGCCATCCATGAATACGAGTTGATCGGCGTCCGCGCCTGCGGCCTTGAAGCCGTGGATGGTGAGCTTGTGACCATCGCAGAAATTGATGATCAGATCGCTGCCCTGCATTTCGAAGTTGGCGACGTCGCCCCTTCTGGCCTGCACGGTGAAGATTTCGGCCTCATCGGCCTGAGCGGTGGCCTGCGTCTGCCCGGCGGCGATCGGCACGAAGCGGCTTTCGCCGGCGTCTTTCTCCGGAGGGGTCAGCGGATAATCGCGGCCTGACTGGGGGGCGTCGCTCATTGGTCTACTCCATGACAAAAGCCGCGAACTCCATGCGCAAATCGCGGCGGAAAAATAAATGAAACGGTGGCCGGCTCAGCGCCTTCGGGATGCAAGCGGAGAAATGAGGCCGTGAATCCATTCAAAACCATGGCCGAGAGTCCCGTCTTTGTCGTCCGTTGACTAGAGACAGCGCTACCCCGCCAAGCAAACGGGGCACATGCGGCAAACACTACATGAGATTCGTGACCATGCAATACATGCGCGCTAAATACGCGCAAAAATGTCATATAAAGCATCACCCGAATGGGTGAATATCAGTTTTCGATGGGCTATCGAAAGCTCATCTGCAAACTATTCGTTCAGATTGACAGCGCCAATGTGACGCGTTCGTCAAGAGATGATGGTGGGCTTGGAGTGCTCGAAAAAGAGCGAGCGGGGCGGCCGAGTCAAGATTCCATTCCCGACCATTCATGCGTCTCTTTCATGTCATCCCTGACACGAGACCGGAACGCCCCGCTCATTAAGTCGGCGTTTGCAGACACTCTACCGCATTTTTTTCGCCACGCAACACAAAAGTGGAAAATATTTTTACGGCTAGCGGAAGCGACTGGTTAAGGAGTAACCGATTTTACGCGCAGGAGAGTGATTTGATCAGTTCAGGTTGAGCACTTCGTTCAGGGAATTGGCCGACAGCAGTCGTCTGCCCATTTCGTCCAGTTGGTCGATGGAGGCTGAAGAAAGGCGCTTCTGAGCGGATTCGGGCAGCGGGCCGAAGCGCAGCTTCAATTGTTCGGTGAGCAGCGCGGCGCGACCTTCAGCGCGGCCTTTCTCGCGACCTTCCGCGCGCCCCTCCTCGCGGCCCTGCGCCACATACTTGCGCGCGAAGTCGCTTTGGTATTCGTAGGTCAGGGCCATGCGTCTGAACTCCTCCCGATACGCTTCGGGCGTGAGGCTGAATACAACGTCGAAGTATAACCTTGCGCGATCGTCCTGAAGTTTCAAGATGGCGGCGATGGCTGCCTTGGCAATCTTGAGCACCAGTTTCGGATCGCGGCTTCGGGCATGCGCGATCACCGACAACAGGGCCAACTCCGGAGCGGCGCACGCCCGCTGTTCGTCGGTGATGATGGGAACCGCTGCGGGACTGAGAACAAAGGGGGAATAACTGTTGCCGCCGCCCAAGTCGATCGGCTTGGCGGCCCAGCGGGCAACGGTTTCATCGGCGGTGACAACGAGCAAATAGACGGGCCTGCGCAACTGCGCGCGAAGGTTCGCCACATAGGCGGGCCAGGAGTATTGCTTGTCATCGTCGATGGAGCGCTGCGCTTCCACAATGATGGCGGCAACGGCATCGTCGGCGACCGCGCCATGAAGATGAAGCACCAAGTCCGCGCGGTACTCGGTGGGTTCGATCTGCGTCAGATCGGCTGAGGCGGCGCTGATCGTTGTGAACTCGGGCAACGCAACGCCAAAGCCCTCGCGCAACATCTCCGGCGCAAGCGTCAAACGATTGCGAAACGGCACCAGCAGGATTTCATGTTCTTGCGAAACCACGTCGCCAGCATGCCCGGCGCGGGTGCAAACGTGCAGCCTGCAAATCGGGTGCATTCATCAAGAAATGCACCATCTGCACTGCCGTCGAATTGACGCACGGCTAAATTAAGACTAAATTCAGACTCATTACATGACGAGAAACCAACCATGAGTCTGGCTACCCAAATCAAGCCCATTTCCTACCTCAAATCCAACGCAGCCGACATCGTGCGCGAGTTTGCAACAAACCCCGAACCGCTCATCATCACGCAGAACGGCGAAGCCAAAATGGCCGTGGTGGAAATCAATCAATACGAGCGGCAACAGGAGCAGCTTGCACTGCTGCGCCTGATCGCTTTGGGGCGCAAGGAATATCAAGCAGGCAACCACGTCGATGCGGACGCCTTTTTTGCACAGATGGATGCTGAGGAATGAGACGCAAGGTCATCATTCTGAATGCCGCCAAACCCGATTTCAGAGAGGTCAAGCACTACGTCAACGCGCAGTTTGGCAAAAATGTCTGGAAAGCCGCCTATCAGGAATTCAAGAAAACCATTCGGAACATCGGGCTGAATCCTGCATCCGGCAAGAGGATGGAAGAACTCGCCGACCTGGGGCTGGACAATTTCAGAATCAGGCTCGTTCGGCAGACGCGCATCGTGTATGAATATGATGAAACAACCGTGTTGATTCATATGTTCATTCATACCCGGCGGGATTTCCGCGCGCATTTGCTCAGACGGCTCCTGAATACATGAGCCAGGCAAACTGCTGCCCATCGCGCTGCAGCCAACACCGCACCGTCAGCGCCACCCTCTCCCCCTGAACACGCCCAAAAAAAGGCCCGAAATGAATCGGGCCTTTGAAGATGCCGCGCGACCTCGTCTACAAAACACGCGGCAGGGAAGCCTCCTGGGCTCAAATGTGTCTCACCCCGTGCGCGCGCAGTTCAATCGCGTGAGTGTTACGCGACGATTCAGCGCGCGGCCTTCTTCGGTGGCGTTGTCGGCGATCGGTTCGGCAAGGCCACGGCCCGACACGATCAGACTGCTGCGCGCTGCTCCGCGCGCCACCAGATAGTCCGTGGCCGTTTGCGCGCGACGCAGCGACAAGCGCAGATTGTATTCCTGACTGCCGATGCTGTCGGTGTGACCCACCACGTTGCCGTTGACGAACTGCGAGCCGCCCACTTGCGCGATCAGCGCGTCGAGTTTGCCGATGTCGCCGGGGCTCAGTTCGGCTTTGTCGAAGGCGAATTGCAATTGCGCGCTGGCCTCGCAGGAACAGCCGCGTGCGTCCACGGGCGTGCCGCGCGGAGTGTTGGGGCATTGGTCTGCCACGTCGAGCACGCCGTCGCCGTCGCTATCCAAAGGTGGGGGAGGCGGCGGCGCGGCGGCCACTACCGGCGCGGGGCGGCTCAAGGGACCATCCACGCGCGCCCAGTCGTATTTGGTGGTGACGCAAGCGGCCAGCGCCAGCGACAACGCCGACAGCGCGGCCAACGTCAGGCCGCAACGGGCCATGGCTCGGGTTGCTTTCATTCCATGAGAAAGGTTCATTGGCGTTTTCCTTGAAATTTGCTCAAACACGGCAGAAATGGGCTATCCATGACGGGCGTTTGGGGGTATAGACTTCTGATCCATGGAAACTGATACACAGGCGGCTCACAGCCGTAACGCAGACTTCGCCACGCGGGGCGATATCGACGTTCTGCATGGTGAGATCAACGG
>JAITMN010000114.1 GCA_031277355.1 Nevskiaceae bacterium
TCGGATTACATCGTAGACCTTGAACTGTCGGCGGCGCAGTCCGAAGGCAATGGCGAAGTGATTTCCTCGCCGCGCATCATCACCGCGAACCAGCGCGAGGCGGTGATTTCGCAGGGCACGGAAATTCCGTATCAGGAAGCCGCTTCCAGTGGCGTTGCCACGATCACGTTCAAGCAGGCGTTGCTGTCGCTGCGCGTCACGCCGCTCATCACGCCGGATGACCGGCTGATCCTCGACATCAACGTGAAGAAGGATCGCGTCGGCACGATATTGGTCACCTCCAACGGCATCAACGTGCCCTCCATCGACACCAGCGAGTTGACCACGACGGTGTTCCTGGGCGATGGGCAGACGGTGGTGCTCGGCGGCATCCTGGAAACCGAGCGCCGCGACACCGAAAAGAAAGTGCCGCTGCTGGGCGATGTGCCGGTGCTGGGTTATCTGTTCAAGAACACCAGCAAGGTGAGCAACAAGGATGAACTGCTGATTTTCGTCACGCCGAAGATCATCCGCGAAGGGGCCGCGCGCTTCTGACGCGCGGGCGCCCGAAATTCACCGGCGTTTGATGCTGCGGCCACCTTCGGGTGGCCGTATGCTTTGCGCAGCATGGACAAGCGCAACATCTATCTGATCGGGCCGATGGGCACGGGCAAGACGGCCGTGGGGCGGCAACTGGCCCGGCATTTGCGGATGAATTTTGTCGACAGCGATGCGCAGATCGAAGCCGTCGCCGGCATCGACATTCCCTACATCTTCGAGCGCGAGGGCGAGGCCGGTTTCCGCGAGCGCGAGAAAGCGATGATTGCGCAACTGGCCGAGCAGGGCCCCGTTGTCGTTGCCACCGGCGGTGGCGCGGTGCTCGCGCCGGAGAACCGCCAGCGGCTCAGTGACACCGGCACCGTCGTATACCTTCAAACGTCGGTGGCGCAGCAGTTGCAGCGCGTGCGCGGCGGCCGCGGACGCCCGTTGCTCAAGGGCGTGGACCTGGCGCGGCGGCTGGAAGAACTGCGGGAAATCCGCGAGCCGCTGTATCGCCAGATCGCCGATCTGACCGTCATCACCGACAATCTGCGCGTGACCAAAGTGGTCGAGCGCATTGCGCAGGAACTGCGCCGTATACTGAGCCCCACATGATGCAACTGAATGTCAGTCTCGGTGAGCGCAGTTACCCGATATTCATAGGGCATGGCCTGCTGTCCGATGGCGCGGTGCTGCGCGGCTGCCTGCAAGCGCAGGACCTGCTGCTGGTCAGCAACACCACGGTGGGACCGCTGTATGCCGAGCTGCTGACGGCTGCGCTGCCGGACCGGCGCATCGTCGATGTGCGCCTGCCCGATGGCGAGCAATACAAGACGCTGGAATACGTGTCGCGCGTGCTCGATGTGCTGGTCGCCAACCGCTTTGGCCGCGATTGCACGGTGCTGGCGCTGGGCGGCGGCGTGGTGGGCGACATGGCGGGCTTTTCCGCCGCCTGTTATCAGCGCGGCGTTGCCTTTGCGCAATTGCCCACCACCTTGCTGGCGCAGGTGGATTCCTCCGTGGGCGGCAAGACCGGCGTCAATCATCCCGGCGGCAAGAATCTGATCGGCGCATTTCATCAGCCGGTGGCGGTGTTCTCCGATACGGCCACGCTTGCCACGTTGCCGCCGCGCGAACTGCGCGCGGGGCTGGCTGAAGTCATCAAGTACGCCTTGATCTTCGATGCGGTATTTCTCGATTGGCTTGAAGCGCACGCCGCCGAACTGCTGGCGCTGCAACCCGAAGCGCTTGCGCACGCGATCCGCCGCTCCTGCGAGTTGAAAGCCGACGTGGTGCGCCGTGACGAACGCGAGGCCGGTGATCGCGCTTTGCTGAATCTGGGGCACACCTTCGGGCACGCCATCGAAGCGGCCACCGGCTACACGCAGTGGCTGCATGGCGAAGCCGTTGCCACCGGCATGCTGATCGCGGCGGATATGTCGGCGCGGCTGGGGCTGTTGTCCGACGCGCTGGTGAGCCGCGTGCGCGATCTGCTGAGGCGCTTTGATCTGCCGGTGCAAGCCCCGCGCATCGGCGCGCAGCGCGCCTTCGACTACATGGGCGTGGACAAGAAAGTGAAGGCCGGCCGCATACGGCTGGTGCTGCTCGAAAATCTCGGCGCGGCGCGCTTTACCGCCGATTACTCCAACGACGCGCTGCAAGCGACGTTGGCGGCGCATTTCGGATAGCCGCCGATGGACCTTGCCGCCTACGCCGCTCACGATGCGCAGACGCGCGGCAGGCGTCATGCGGAGCCGCCGCCGGGTTTTCGCGGCCAATTCCAGCGCGACCGCGATCGCATCGTTCATTCCAGCGCCTTTCGCCGCCTGATCTACAAGACGCAGGTGTTCGTCAATCATGAGGGCGATCTGTATCGCACGCGCCTGACGCACACGATGGAAGTGGCGCAGATCGCCCGTTCCATTGCCGTGGCGCTGCGGCTGCATGAAACGCTGACCGAAGCCATTTGTCTGGCGCACGATCTGGGGCACACGCCGTTTGGTCACGCGGGGCAGGATGCGCTGAACGAGTGCATGCGCGAGTACGGCGGATTCGAGCACAACCTGCAATCGCTGCGCGTGGTCGATGAACTCGAAGAGCGCTATGCCGAATTCAACGGCCTGAATCTCACGTTTGAATGTCGTGAAGGAATACTGAAACACTGCTCGCTGAACAATGCGCGGCAGTTGGGCGAATTGGGGCGGCGCTTCATCGAGCGCCGTCAGCCGGGGCTGGAAGCGCAGCTGGCGAATCTGGCCGACGAAATCGCCTACAACAATCATGACGTGGACGATGGCCTGCGCGCCGGGCTGATCACGCTTTCGCAGTTGCGCGACCTGCCGCTGGTGGCGCGCCATCTGCACGAAGTGCAGGCGCGCTATCCGGGCCTGGGCGGGCGGCGTCTGGTCTACGAAACCATCCGCCGGATGATCAATGAGATGGTCGCCGACGTGATTGAGTCCTCCGCCGAACGTTTGGCGCAGGCGCATCCGGCCAGCATCGACGACGCCCGCGCCCACGGTTCGGCGCTGATCTGCATGAGCGATGCGCTGCGCGAAGACAACCGGCAATTGAAGGCGTTTCTCGGCGAGAGTCTTTACCGCCACTATCGCGTGCGGCGAATGACGCGCAAGGCGCGTCTGGTCATTCAAGACCTGTTCGGGGTGTTCATCGACGATGCGCACCTGATGCCGGATGAACATCAGGTTGCGGCGCAGGGGCTGGAGAAAACGCTGGGAATTGCCGGCAGGGCGCGCGCCGTGGCCGACTACATCGCCGGCATGACAGATCGCTATGCGATCAGCGAACATGAGAGAATCTTCGTACCCGCCAAGCGCAGTTGATTCGGCCGTCTATCGAATGGCATGGCAAAGAAAGATCAGCTCAGAGATTTGGATGCACTGGAGAGCCTGCTCACGGAGTTGGCGCGGCTGCTGTTGTCTGCGGGAATTCCGTATCCGCAATTTCATGCGGTTGCGCAGGCGGCTTTCGTCAAGGCTGGTGTTGAGCGCACGAAACTGCGCAATGCGCGGCCCAATCAATCGGGTATTGCAGCGATCACCGGCCTCACGCGCACCAGCGTGCGCGCGATTCTGAAGACGGGCGGCGCGCGACGCAGCGCCGACAAGGGTCCGGTGTTGTCGCTGGTCTTCGGCTGGACCAATGATCCGGATTTTGTCGCATCCGATGGCGCTCCGAAGGTGTTGCCGCTGAAGGCAAGGCGCGGCAGTTTCGGGCATTTGACAAAAGCCTATGGCGGCGATGTTTCCGAACGCGCGTTGCTCACCGAACTGAAGCGATTGAACCTAATCCAGATCGATCAGGGAATGTTGACGCTGAAAACTTCCGGCGCAGAGAACAGGCAGACGCGCGAGCTTCGCGCATTGTCCATTGCTCTGGCTCGTTCGTTACAACAATCATCAAAACCTGGAAGCAATCCTTCCTTGAATGTGTTGGGCGGAGAAGTCAGTTACCACACGCCGCTGCCAATCGAAAGGATACTTATCAAGAAGCGAGTGAGACAAAGCCTGGATGCTTTTCTTGCCGATGTTCGCGCGTCTACTTCCACCACCGCGAAATCATCCAGTCGTATGTCAAAAGTGTCTGTTTTGGTGATTGCTCAAGACTAGCATTGTCCGTCGATCAGTTTGATCCGGGGACGATGATGAAAACTTCGGTAACGTTCAGCGCAGAGTTGATGAGCGCGCTGCTCGACAAGATTGTCGGCTTCATGTTGCGCAGTGGCGTATCGGGTGTTGATGTTCGCCGCATGCTGGCCGACGCTGCCGCCGTTACTTGCGCGATGAGAAAAACGCAGGTTGCCTTGCCCACCGGATTTGATTTCTCCACTGCCGCTGCGATCAAGCTGTGGCACAGCGATCCGCGATATCTGACCGCAGAGGCCAAGCCCCGCTCACTGGCATTGCGCGGCAAAGCGCCCAGTGTCGAATCGCTGATCAGAAAGGCGTGCGCGGGCGATCATCAGCAAGTGCTGAGTGCTCTGTTGTCTTCGCGGATGTTGCGGCGAACACGGGGCGGCAAGTATCTGCCTGCCGAAGAGTGCGCCATTGTGCAGGGCTTGCACCCGATTGCCATCGAGCATGTGACCAAGACGGTGATTCGTCTGGTTGAAACCGCGATGCGCAACACGGCTGCGCAGCCCAGGGACGTTGCGCTGATCGAAAGATTTGCGCTCGTGCCCGACCTCGACGTGCGCGAAGCCAGGGCGTTTGCCGAATTCACGCAGCGTCAGGGCGTGGCGTATCTGCAGGCGGTGGATGATTGGCTCGAAGGCCGGCGCAAGGCGCGCAGACCCGACAACCCCCGCCTGCATCGCAGCACCACCGGCGCCGGCGTGCATCTGTTTGCCTACATCGGCGATGACATGAGCGACCGGCTCATTCCTGCGGCCGCAGCGCTCGACGCAGAATCTTTCCGACATTTGTCTTGGGAAGCTGTTCCCGGAAATAAACGTGTCGCGGCACCTTATATGCTGTCAGGTGCTGTCGCGTGAACGCGATCACCTGTTCTGCCGTCAGCGATGGATTCTTGCTCACCACATAAAGCGCCACCACTTCACCCGAGCGCTCATCCGGTTCGGCTATGGCCGCAGCTTCGAATATGTCCGGGTGCTTGACCGCAACGTCTTCCACCTCATTCGGATACACCTTGAACCCCGACACGGTGATCATGTCTTTCTTGCGATCTTCGATGTAGACGTAGCCTTGGCTGTCGATGCGGCCCACATCGCCGGTGCGCAGCCAATCGCCCGGCAGCATCACTTGCGCTGTTTCGGCGGGTCTTTGCCAGTAACCGGCCATCACCTGCGGGCCGTGTACGCAGATTTCACCCACTTCGTTGATCCCCAGCTCATTGCCCTCATCATCGCGGATCGACACATCGGTGGAAGGCACGGGCAGACCCACGGAGCCGTTGAAGCCATTGCCCGGCAACAGCTTGTTCACCGTGACCACCGGAGAGGTTTCCGTGAGACCCCATCCCTGACTCAGCGTGCAGCCGGTGAGTTTTTTCCAGCGCTCGGCGACGATGGCCTGCACCGCCATGCCGCCGCCGATGCTGGCCACGAGCCGGGTGAAGTCGATGCGATCAAAGCCCGCCGTGCTCATCAGTGCATTGAACAGCGTGTTGACGCCCAGAAACACCTGCGGCGGATACTTGCGCAGCACCTTCACGAAACCGGCGAAGTCGCGCGGATCGGGAATGATCACGCCGAAGCCGCCGGTCTGCACATGCAGCAGGCAGTTACCGGTCAGCGAGAAGATGTGATACATCGGCAGCGCGATGTAGTAGGTGGTGTACTGGATGTTCACCTGCTCGAACCAGGCGCGCGCCTGCAGCGCGTTGGCGATCATGTTGCGATGAGTGAGCGTTGCGCCCTTCGATGTGCCCGTGGTGCCGCCGGTGTATTGCAGAATGGCCACGTCTTCGGGGCCGGGGTATGTGTCCTGTGGGGTTTGTCCGTCGCAGTCGCGCAGTGCGTCGGTGAAGCGATGCGCGCCGTCGATGTTCCACGCCGGCACTTTCTTCTGCACATGCCGCACCACGAAATTCACCAGCGTGCGCTTGGCAAATCCCAGCAGATCGCCCGCGCCGGTGACCAGCACGGCTTTGAGCGCGGTGTCGGCTTTCACCTTCGCCACGACATGCGCGAAGTTTTCCACCACGACGATGGCCTGCGCGCCGGAATCGTTGAGCTGGCGGCGCAGTTCATCGGCGGTGTACAGCGGGTTCGTGTTCACCGCCACCAATCCGGCGCGCAACACGCCGAACAGCGCAATGGGATATTGCAGCAGGTTGGGCATCATCAGTGCGACGCGATCACCGGGCTTCAGGCCCTGATGTTGCAGCCAGGTGGCGAATGCCGCCGAAAGGCGGTCCACGTCGGCGAAGCTGATGCGCTTGTCCATCTGCACATAGGCATCGCGCGCGGCGTGTTGTTGCAGGCCGCTTTCGATCAGCGTCTTCAACGAACGGTGCTGCGCCGAATCGATGTCTGCCGGAACGCCGGGGGGATATTGCTTCAGCCAGATTCGATCCATCGAGACGTCCTTCAGCGTTGTAACA
>JAITMN010000124.1 GCA_031277355.1 Nevskiaceae bacterium
ACGATCAGATGAGGCGTATGGCCGCTGTCGCACATCCAGTCGAGCATCGCCCGCAACAGGTACGGACGGCGCGACAGTTCAGCCAAGTTGCATCTCCCGTTCCTGCTCCGACAGAGACAGCCGGAACGCGGGCCGGGAAAACAGCTTGTTCATGTAGCGCTGCAACGGCTGCACGTCGCGCGGCAGTTCGATGTCCCACAGGCGCAGACGCCACAGAATCGGCGCGATGGACACATCGACCAGCGACAGCTCATCGCTGATGAAATAGGGTTTGTCGCGCACGAAATCGGCGGTCTGGATGATCATGTCGCGCAGATCGCTGCGCTGCTTGGCGTTGGCCTCCGTCGGGCCTTCCTTCACCAGCTTGTTGGCGATGCCATACCAATCGCGTTCGATCCGATGCAGCGCCAGACGAAAATGCGCACGCGATACCGGATCAACCGGCATCAACGGCGGATGCGGAAAGCGCTCGTCCAGATATTCGATGATCACGCGCGAGTCGTAGAGCACCAGATCACGATCCACCAGCGTGGGCAGCGAGTGATCCGGATTCAGATCGAGCAGGTCTTCCGGAAGACGCCCCGGTGTAACGCTGACGATCTCGATCTCAACGTCTTTCTCCGCCAGTACGATGCGGGTCCGGTGACTGGCGAGCTCATCCGGCGCCGAAAACAAAGTCATCACGGCAGCAGCACCCGGTTAATGTACGTCCTTCCAATATTCACGCTTCAGCAACCAGGCAAACAGCGTGAACACCGCCAGGAACAGCACCACCCAAATTCCCAGCGCGCGCCGCTGCACCTGCGTGGGCTCGCTGGCGTAATCCAGAAAGTTGACGGTGTCCCGAACGAAGCTGTCAAACTGCTCCGGCGTCATGCGGCCCGCCGCAACCTGATCGAAGCGCTCCACATGCCGCACGCCGGCCTCATCGGCTTCGCCGAACACTGCGGCCTTCACACCCTCCAGATCAGACAACACCGCCGGCATCGCAGCGCCGTCGAGCGCCAGATTGTTCGTGCCGGTGGCCTTGGAGGCATCCACGTAAAAGCCTTTCAGGAACTGGTAGATGTAGTTCGTGCCCTTGGCGCGAGCCGTGAGCGACAGATCAGGCGGCGCCTTGCCGAACCACGTTTCACCCTCGACAGCCGGGAAGGTGCTGAGCATGTAGTCGGTGGGCTTGGCATTGGTGGGAATCAGCGTGTCTTGCAGACGCGCTTCGGGAATTCCCAGATCGACGCCCATGCGCGAATAACGCATGTATTTCAGCGAATGGCATCCCAGGCAGTAGTTGACGAAGTTCGTCGCGCCGCGCTGCAACGACTCGGTGTTCCACACCTGATTGTTCGCGGTCCACGCCTGCCAATCCACACCGGTAGCGCCATGCTCTTCAGCGGCATTGGCCACCAGCGCGGGCACGGACAACAGCAAGGCCGCAAGGCAGGCGGCGGCTCTCAGAAAGCCTCGGGGCTTGGGCTCAGTCATGGTGAAACGTCACTCTGTCGGGAACGCGGTCGGTGGGTTCGCCGCGCGTGTAGAACGGCATCAGGATGAAGAAGGCGAAGTACAGCGCGGTGAAGATGCGCGCCAACAGCACATAGGTGCCTTCGGCTGGTTTCAGGCCCAGATAACCCAGCACGAGGAACGAGATCGTGAAGATCGCGAGCCAGATTCTCCAGCGCAGCGGGCGGTAGCGCCACGACTTCACCGGCGAGCGGTCGAGCCAGGGCAGGAACACGAAGAAGGCCACTGACGCGGCCATCAACAATGCGCCCATTTGCTGATCGGGCACCGCGCGCAGGATCGCGTAGAACGGCGTGAAGTACCACACCGGCGCGATGTGCTCGGGCGTGGACAGCGCATTGGCCGGCTCGAAGTTCGGCGCTTCGAGAAACAGCCCGCCCAGCGTGGGCACGAAGAACACCACCACGGTAAACAGCATCAGGAACAGGCCAACGCCGACGAGGTCTTTCACTGTGTAGTAGGGATGAAACGGAATGCCATCCAGCGGCTTGCCATCAGCGCCCTTGCGCGCCTTGATCTCCACGCCGTCGGGGTTGTTCGAGCCATTCTGTCGCAGCGCCACCAGATGCAGCGCCACCAGCAGCAGCAGCACCAGCGGCACCGCCACGACGTGCAACGAGAAGAAACGGTTCAACGTGGCATCGGCAATGCCGTAGTCGCCGCGAATCCATTCCACCAGACCAGGCCCGATCACCGGAATCGTGCCAAACAGGTTCACGATGACCTGCGCGCCCCAGAACGACATGTTGCCCCAGGGCAGCACATAGCCCATGAAGGCTTCGGCCATCAGCGCCAGATAGATGAGCATGCCGAACAACCACAGCAGTTCGCGCGGGGCCTTGTAAGAGCCATAAAGAAAGGCGCGGAACATGTGCAGATACACGACGATGAAGAACGCCGATGCGCCGGTGGAGTGAACGTAGCGGATCAGCCAGCCGTATTTGACTTCCCGCATGATGTACTCGACCGAGTCGAACGAGGATTCTTCGCCGACCTTGTAGAACATCGTCAGGAAGATGCCGCTGAACAACTGAATGACCAGCGCCACGATCGACAGCACGCCGAAGAAGTACCAGAAGTTGAAGTTCTTCGGCGCGTAGTAGCCCGTGAGCTGATCGCGCATAAAGCTGTCGACCGGCAGGCGCTCGTTCAGCCAGCCCAGAAAGCCGGTGCGCACCGGCAGCCCGTCGTTACTCGCAGCCATTACGCGGCTCCTGTGGTCGCCGCATCGACACCGATGATCAGCGTTTTCTCATTCGGGAAGGAATAGACCGGGATGCGCAGGTTCTGCGAGGCGGGCGAGCCGTTGAACACGCGACCGGCCAGGTCGAAGCGCGAGCCGTGGCAGGGGCAGAAGAAGCCGCCGGGCCAGTCCGCCCCGAGTTCGGGGGCCGCGCCGGAGTCGAAGCGCGGCTTGGGCAGGCAGCCCAGATGCGTGCAGGTGCCCTCGACGATGAGAAAATCATTGCGCACCGAACGCTCGGCATTGCGCGCGAACTCCGGCTGCTCGGATTTCTGCGATTCGGGGTCTTTGAGTTCGCCGTCGTGCCCGGCGAGGCGATCCACCATCGACGGCGTGCGATGCACGACGTAGACGGCCCGCTTGCGCCAGGTGACGGTGAGCATCTGGCCCGGCTCGATCTTGCTGACGTCCACCTCGACCGGAGCGCCCGCCGCGCGTGCGCGCTCGGACGGACTCCAGGAGGCGAGGAAAGGCGTTGCCGCAAAAGCCACACCGACCGCGCCCGTGGCGACCGTGGCCAGCGTGAGAAAACCACGCCGATCCTGATCGACTTCGAGGCTGCCATCGGCGGGGAGGGCTGCACTGTGCGTGCCGCTGTGGTCGCTCATTATTAGTTCGAAGACCCTTGACTGTTGACCTGACTCACCCGGACGCCGATCGCGATGCGACCCATGGGGGCCCGGACAGCCATGCATTATACACTATCGCTTTATTCACCTTGGAAGGGCGGATTGATGTCGGACGGCTCCTTCAGACGTGGCGCTTTCTTCCTTGCCGGCTCGGTGGCCGCCGGGTTGGCGATGGCGGCGATCATCGCATGGCTGTGGCCGGAGTTGATACGTCCGCAGGGGGCGGGGGCGGCTTCTGCGGCAGCGGTGGTGGTGGATGCGGGCGGTGGCGATGCCGGTGGCGTCGGCGCGGGCGGCGGCATCGGCACTGCCACCGGCGGCGGCGCGGGCGGCAATGTCGGCGGCGATACCAGCGTTGATGATGCGGGCGGCGATGCGCCGGCTGCGCAGGCGGGGGACGCAGGTTCCTCTACTGCTGCCGCCGCAAACACGCCGGCAACCGTGGCCAACGGCTCAACCCTCGCGCCAACCGCGCCGACGACGGCGCTGGGCAGCTTCGCCCCCGCCGTGCGCGCCAGTGCGCCGGCCGTCGTCAACATCTCGGTTCAACGCACCGTCACCGAACGGCTGCCCGGCCTGAGTCTTGAGGAATTCATGGGCGGCCCTGCCCGCCCGCGCTACCGCGAGCGTGTGCAGCGCGGGCTGGGCTCCGGCGTCATCGTGGACCGCCAGGGCCATGTGATCACGAACCAGCATGTGATCGCCGATTTCGACGACATCAGCGTGCAGATCGCCGACGGCCGCACCGTGCAGGCGCGCGTGGTGGGCCGCGATCCGGGCACCGACCTTGCGGTGTTGCAGTTGATGATGCCGACGGCGGACCTCGCCAAACTGCCGGTGATGACGCTGGGCCGTTCCGACACCGCCGCGGTGGGCGACGTCGTGCTCGCCATTGGCAGTCCGCTGGGTCTCACGCAGACCGTCACGCACGGCATCATCAGCGCCAAGGGCCGCGCGCAGTTGGGCGTTGCCACATTCGAGGATTTCATTCAGACCGACGCGGCGATCAACGCCGGCAATTCCGGCGGCGCGCTGGTCAATACGCAGGGCGAGTTGATCGGCATCAACACGGCGGTGCTGGGCAGAAACCTTGGCGCCGAAGGCATTGGCGTTGCGATTCCGGTTGATCTGGTGCGCGGCGTGATGCGCGAACTGCTGGACCACGGCCGCGTGATCCGTGGCTGGATCGGCATCGTGCCGGAAGACATCGCCGAACAATACGTGCGTCAGTTGGGCCTGCCGCATGCCGGTGTGGTAATCAGCAATCTGTATGTGAACTCCCCCGCGCTGGCCGCCGGTCTTGCGCGCGGCGATATGATCGAAACGATAGACGGCCGCGCGATACGCACCGCGCAGGAAGCCTTCGCGCAGATCGCCAGCCGCAAACCCGGCACCACGATAACGATCACCGGCATGCGCGGGAACGAGAAGTTCTCGCGGCAGGTGATGGTGACCGAAGCGCCGGCTCCGAGAGTGGAGGAGCAGGGTACGGGGGTGTAGTGAGGGGGGGGTACGTGTATGTATGCAAGAGCACGAGAAGGTCAGCGCCGATGCGTCTGCCAAGCAGACAATCTCGGACGCTCTGGATGCTGCCATCGCGACAACAAAACGGCTGGACGCCTGCGACGTCCGAAGCGGTCGGCGTCGCCCCGAATATCTGCATTTGATC
>JAITMN010000129.1 GCA_031277355.1 Nevskiaceae bacterium
GCAATCACCGCCACCACCGCTTCGCCAAAATCCGGATGCGGACAACCGATCACCGCGCTTTCGACAACCCCCGGCAGTTGATCGAGCACCAATTCGATCTCCTTCGGATACACATTGAAACCGCCGGAGATGATCACATCCTTCGCGCGCCCGGAAATCCACACGCGGCCATCCGCATCCTGCCGCCCCACATCGCCGGTGATGAAGTAGCCGTCGGCGGTGAATTCCTCGGCGGTTTTCTCCGGCATGCGCCAGTAACCGGAAAACACGCTGGGGCCTTTGATTTCAATCACGCCGGTGGTCTCGCCCCCACCGATGCGCAGCGCCACGCCCGGCAGCGGATACCCCACGCTGCCGGCGATGCGCGCGCCGTGCAGCGGGTTTGAGGTAATCATCAACGCCTCGCTCATGCCGTAGCGTTCGAGGATGCGCTGTCCGGTGCGCTGCTCGAATTCCTCGAAGGTCGAAGCCAGCAGCGGCGCGGAACCGCTGATGAACAGACGCATCGGCGCCGCCAGTTCGCGCGTGAACTTCGGATGCGCCAGCAGCCGCGTGTAGAACGTGGGCACGCCCATCAGCACCGTGGAGCGCTTCAACCCTTCGATGATCTGCTCATCATCGAACCTGGCAAGCCACACCATCGACGCGCCGGTCAACAGCACATTATGCAGCGCGACGAACAGCCCGTGGATGTGAAAGATCGGCAGCGCATGCAGCAGCACATCATCCGCCGTGAAGGCCCACGCCTGTCTCAGCGCCAGCGCATTGTCGGCCAGATTGCCATGCGAAATCATCGCGCCCTTGGAGCGCCCCGTCGTGCCGCTGGTGTAGATCAGCGCCGCCAGATCATCACCCGCGCGCGGTTCGATGTCGTGCAGCGGCGCAAAGGCGCTGGCCTGCGCGGCAATCGCCACCGCATCCCTCACGAACAACCGGGGCTCGGCATTGCCCAGAAAGTAGCCGACCTCGGCCTCGGTATAGGCCGTGTTCAGCGGCAGCGTCACCGCGCCCACCTGCAAGGTCGCCAGATACAGCATCATCGCTTCGGGCGTCTTCGGGGCCTGAAAGGCGACGCGGTCGCCCGGCTGCACGCCCTGGGATTTCAGCCACGCCGCGATGCGGCCGACGCCCTGTTCCAGCGCGCCATAGCTGATCTGGCCGCCATCCGGCAACAGCAGGCACGGCCGCGAGCGGTCGGCGGGGAACTGGCTGCGCAGCAGCGCGTAGAGATTGCCTTCGGTATCGGCGGTCATTCTTGTACACTTTACGGCGGCGCTTAATCATAACGTGCGCCCGGGAGAAGGGTTTGGCTGACACCTCAAACACGGCGTTGAAAACCACGCCGCTTCATGCCTTGCACCAGCGTCACGGCGGGCGCATGGTCGAATTCGGCGGCTACGACATGCCGGTGCAATATCCAGACGGCATCGTGACCGAACACAACTGGACGCGCACCCACGCCGGCCTGTTCGATGTCTCGCACATGGGGCCGAGTTTCCTCGCGCTGCCCGAGCTTGGCGGCGGCGACGCGGCGCATCGCAAGGTCGCCTCGATCGTCGAGCGTCTGGTCCCCTCCGACATCTCCGCGCTGGCTCCCGGCAAGGTGCAGCTCACCGTGCTGCTGAACGAGCAGGGCGGCATCATCGACGATCTGATGATCGGCCGCCCGGCGCGCGAAGACCTGCAGGGCAGCCTCTACATCGTCGTCAACGCCGGCACGAAGGAAAACGATTTCGCGCTGATCCAGAAGACCGCCGGCACTGAGGCGCAACTGACCCGCGCCGACGACCGGGGTCTGGTCGCGCTGCAAGGCCCCGAAGCCGAAGCCGTGATCGCGGACATCTTCCCGCAGGCCGTGGCGCTGACCTTCATGACCTTCGCGCGCCTCGAAGGCACCCCCTACGGCGATGTGATCGCCACGCGCTGCGGCTACACCGGCGAGGACGGCTTTGAAATCCTCGTACCCGCCGCGCACACCGAAAGCTTCGTCAACCGCCTGCTCGCCGATCAGCGCGTGAAGCTCATCGGTCTCGGCGCACGCGATTCGCTGCGTCTGGAAGCCGGCATGTGCCTGTATGGGCACGACATCGACGCCACGAAAACGCCGGTGCAGGCTGGCCTGAACTGGATGATCTCCAAGTCCCGGCGCGAACGCGGCGATTTCCCCGGCGCGCAGCGCATCCTCGTCGAACTGCGCGATGGCGCGGCGATGAAGCGCGTGGGCATCAAGCCCGCCGGTCGCCAGCCCGCGCGCGAAGGCACGCCCATTCACAGCGTCGAGGGCAACGAGATCGGCGTCGTCACCTCCGGCGGCTTCGGCCCCAGCGTGAACGGTCCCATTGCCCAGGGCTATGTCGCCGCGAGCCACGCCAAGGCCGGCACGCCTCTGCAATTGATCGTTCGCGGCAAGGCGCTCGACGCCTGCGTTGCCGCGCTTCCCTTTGTTCCTGCCAAATACAAGCGTTGAGAGAATCGATATGACCATCTACTACACAGACGAGCATGAATGGATCAGCGTCGAGGGTGACACCGGCACCGTCGGCATCACCGCATTTGCCGCCGAAAAGCTGGGCGATGTGGTGTTCGTGGAATTGCCGGACGCCGGCAAGAGCGTGAAGAAGGGCGCCGACATGGCGGTGGTCGAGTCGGTGAAAGCCGCCTCCGATGTCTTCGCGCCGGTATCCGGCGAGGTGCTGGAAGCCAACAGCGCCATTGTCGATGAGCCGGGCAAGGTCAATGAAGACGCCGAAGGCGCAGGCTGGTTCGTGAAGTTGAAGCTCGCCGACCTGGGCCAGCTCAACGGCCTGATGGACCGGGCCGCCTACGAGAAATTCTGCGAGAACCAGTGATCCGCCAGTGATCTGATTTTTTTGACGGTCGAGTCATCGACGAAGGTTTGACCATGCGTTATCTCCCGCTCAGCGCGGATGATCGCGCGCAGATGTTGAAAGTCATCGGCGCGCAATCGGTTGACGATTTCTACAGCGACGTGCCGGCGGCGGCGCGGCTGCCGGGGCAGGTGCCCGCTCTGCCCAATCACGAGGGCGAGTTGCAGGTGGAGCGCCACATGAGCGCGCTTGCCGATAAAAACCGCGCAGCGGGCGAAGGGCGTTTCTTCGTCGGCTGTGGCGCGTACAAGCATCACATCCCGGCCAGCGTGGATCACATCATCCAGCGTTCGGAATTTCTCACCAGCTACACGCCGTACCAGCCGGAAATCGCGCAGGGCACGCTGCAAACGCTGTTTGAATTCCAGACGCAGGTGGCCGCGCTCACCGGCATGGAAATCGCCAATGCGTCGATGTACGACGGCTCCACCGCCTGCGCCGAAGCAGCGGTGATGGCCTGCCGCGTCACGCGGCGCAATGTGGTGATTCTCTCCGGCGGACTGCATCCGCACTACGCCGACACCACGCGCACGCTATGCGAAGCGCAGGGCATCGAGGTCATCCAACTGCCGCCGGCGGTGGATGGCGAACTGGAATTGGCGCAGGCCGTGAACGACAAGGCCGCCTGCGTGATCGGCCAGTCGCCCAATGTATTCGGCACTGTCACCGATCTGTCGCCGGTGGCCGATGCTGCGCATGCCAAGGGCGCGCTGCTGGTCACGGTGTTCACCGAAGTGGTGTCGCTGGGGCTAGTGAAGCCGCCAGGCGAAATGGGCGCGGATATTGCCGTGGGCGAAGGGCAGTCCATCGGCGTGCCGCTGGGTTTCGGCGGGCCGTATGTGGGGTTGTTCACCTGCGGTTCGAAGTTCCTGCGTCAGATGCCGGGGCGTCTGTGCGGCGAAACGGTGGATGCAGTGGGGCAGCGCGGTTTCGTGCTCACATTGTCCACGCGCGAGCAGCACATTCGCCGCGAGAAGGCCACGTCGAACATCTGCACGAACTCTGGTCTGTGCATGCTGGCGTTCTCCGCGCACATGACCTTGCTGGGCAACAAGGGTCTCACGCATCTTGCAACGCTGAATCATGAAACGGCCTGCGATCTGGCCGATGCGTTGTCGCAGGTCAAGGGCGTGAAAGTGCTGACGCCGCGCTACTTCAACGAATTCGCGTTTGAAACGCCAAAGCCTGCCGATCAGGTGCTCGCCGCGCTGGAAAAGAAAGACGTGCTCGGCGGCGTGCGCGCATCGCGCCTGTTCCCCGGAGCCGGTTTGGATAACGTAATCATCGCCGCCGCAACCGAATGTGTGACGCCGGAAGACATCGCCAACTATGCCGCAGCGCTGGCGGAGGTGCTGAAATGAGCATGAATTCTCAGGGCCGCGCCACATCCCCGGCCACCGCCGACGCCGAAGCGCCGCTGCAAACCGCATCGGGTTCGCGTGGCCTGTTGCAGGCCGAAGGACTGATCTTCGAGGTCGGTTCGGCGAACAAGACCGGCGTTGATCTGCCGGCCGCGAAGGGCACGAAGAACCGTCTGGGCGGCGTCACGCGCGCGCAGTCTTCGGGTCTGCCGGGGCTCACCGAGCCGGAGGCGATGCGTCACTATGTACGTCTGTCGCAGAAGAATTACGCCATCGACCTGGGCCTGTTTCCGCTGGGCTCGTGCACGATGAAGCACAACCCGCGCCTGAACGAAAAAGTGGCGCGGTTGCCCGGCTTTGCCGACGTGCATCCCTTGCAGCCGCAGGCTACCGTGCAAGGCGCGTTGGCGATGATCGAGGAACTGGCCGACTGGCTGATGAAGTTGACGAACATGCCGGCAGTGGCGATGAGTCCGAAGGCCGGCGCGCACGGCGAACTGTGCGGCATGCTGGCGATTCGCGCGGCGCTGATTGCGCGCGGCGATGCGCATCGCACGCGCGTGCTGGTGCCGCAATCGGCGCATGGCACGAACCCGGCCACGGCAGCGCAATGCGGCTTCACCTGCGACCAGATCGGCGCGGGTCCGGATGGCCGCGTGGATATGGAAGACCTGAAATCCAAGCTCGTGAACAGCGACGATGTGGCCGGCATCATGCTGACCAATCCGAACACCTGCGGATTGTTCGAGCGCGACATTCGCCAGATCGCCGAGTTGATTCACGCCGCAGGCGGCTATTTCTACTGCGACGGCGCGAACTTCAACGCGATTGTGGGCCGCGTGCGTCCGGGCGATCTGGGCGTGGATGCGATGCACATCAACCTGCACAAGACCTTCTCCACGCCGCATGGCGGCGGCGGTCCGGGTGCGGGACCCACCGTGCTTTCGGCTGCGCTTGCGCCGTATGCGCCGGTGCCCTTCATCGTGAAGACGGCCGATGGTCTGCGTCTGGTCGAGCATCACGACGAAGCGCCGCAATCCTTTGGCCGCATGTGCGCCTTCCACGGCCAGATGGGTATGTTCACGCGCGCGCTCACCTACATCCTCAGCCACGGCGCCGATGGCCTGAAGCAGGCCGCCGAAGATGCGGTGCTGAACGCGAACTATGTGCTCGCGCGCCTCAAGGGGGTGATGAGCCCGGCCTTCGACGGCTACTGCATGCACGAAGCGCTGTTCTCCGACGACTTCCTGAAAGACACCGGCATCGAAACGCTCGACGTGGCCAAGGGCCTGATCGACGAAGGCTATCACCCGATGACGATGTACTTCCCGCTGGTGGTCCACGGCGCAATGCTGATCGA
>JAITMN010000253.1 GCA_031277355.1 Nevskiaceae bacterium
CGCACTCGGCGGCAACGACCGCTCGATGAATTTTTCACGCGAACAAACCAAGCAAACCCTGCGCCGCATCATCCAGATGTGTCTTGCGATAGACGCCAAAGTCTTCCTCGCCGATCGCGCCGCAACCACCGACAACGACACTCCCTCCACCCCCTCGCTCTACGCCGAACTGGCCGCCGAAGAAGGCGTGACGCTGATCCCCGCCCTGAACGAAGGCGTGGCCGGCGATGCGTCGCTATTGCTGTCGGACATGCAGCATCCCAACGCAGACGGCTACGCCATCATCGCTGCGCGGATGTTGAAGGTGCTGGGGCCGGCGCTGCGGTCGGATGCGCGATAGGTGCGCCGCATGTAATACACCCGTGATGATTTTTCTTGTGGTAACGCACCGCAATTGCCAGCTCGCCGCTTCGTATCGCCGCCGATTGCCGGCCGTCATGTTCTTGTGTCTGGGGCAGCAACCATTGGCCTTGTGCGGTTTGCACAGCAGGCAAATTAATTCAACTGCCTACAAATCAAAAAGCCTTTTCGCAGTTTTTACCAACCCATCTCGTTCCAGACGTTTCAGCAAAACTTCCGGTTCAGGTTGAATCGCTATATCCAGACGAAACTGCTGAAATGCCGCCCCAACTTCGGTCGGATGAGAAGCGCAAAGCGCGTCGAGAAAATCATCCGCCTTCTGTAACGCGATCCCCAGTTTGGCAAGCGCATCCTTCCTGAAGTCTTTGATATTGCGCGACACCAACGTAACAGGAGCGCTATTGGGATAGGCGTTCGTTGCAACCAAGTGATAAGCGCACGCCGCAACATGCATATCTTTTGCGGACCGAACGGCAGACTCCACAGCTTTGAACTGAGCCTGAACGTCTTTCGTAGCCACCATGGCATTCGGGAGCGCGCCGTTCATCCGCGCTTCGTTTTCCCTGGCCTGCGCCCTGGTTTTTTTGCGCCCCGTTTCGACCAATGCCCGGCTGACTTCATCAAGTATCAGCGGCGACCAGTGCAAAGCAATAAGACCCTGGTAGTCCAGATAGATAAACAAACCGCGCGTCGTCGCCGAAAACAACACATCGGCGTCGGCAACGACAGGAATACTCACGACGCGAAAATTTCCTCACTCAGTCCTTCGGACAGACGCTTGAGCGCTTTGGCTTGCCGCGCGCGTTCTTTGGCGTGCCATTGCATGACGACACTGCGAAGAACCCGGCGCTGGTTACCCACTTTTTGGTATAGCGCGATGGCGCCGGTGTCGATCAGCTTGACCATGTAGGGGCGGCTGACATTGACCAGTTGGGCCGCTTCTTCGGTGGTCAGCACAGATTCGGCCTCACGCGCCACTGTGAGCTGCCGGTTCACGACCATGTTGTCCGTTGTCAACTGCACATCGGCGTGCCCCAACACTTCTGCAAGGTCTTGGGCAATGGCGTCGCGCGTTTTCTTGCTGAGCTTGATGTGGCGCTGCACTACGGACACGAAAGGTTCCACGGAAAATGACAAAGCCACCATCGGTGGGATCGTGACGGTCTTCTTGGCTCCGGCAGACGCCGACCGGCCAACAGCCGGAATGGCGCGCGGCTTCGTGACAGGGCAAGGTTTGGTGGTCATGCTAGGCATGGTAGCACAATCTCGAAAAATTCGAAATTCTCGAAACCAAACACCGGGGCCGCTGCCATGTCGCGGCGAGAGCATCAAGCAGACTGAGGATGTCCCCGAGCGTCAAGTTCGAGTGAAGCTCGACCAACTCGACCAAGCCGCCGGCAGCCCAATCCTTGATGAAATCAGCTAGACTGACGCAATGGAAGTTGTCGTTCACATGCCTGATTTCATTGCGCGGCAGTGGGGCGAAACACCGCATGCAATCAGCCGTCGCCTTGTCGAAGATGCGGTGATGGAGTGTTACCGTGCTGGCCGCCTGTCGCTGCGGCAAGTGGGCTTGACGCTTGGTCTTGATTACTGGCAAACAGAAGCCTTTCTCAAGGAGCGCGGCCTGCCGTTGAACTACTCCGCCGACGATCTTGAAGCCGACGTAGTCACTCTGGATAAAATCGCCTCACTCCAGTGAGCATTGGAGTTTCCGACACGTCGCCACTGCACTATCTCCTCTTGTGTGGTGCCGATGGCGTTCTGCCGCTACGGCGTGCCAGTCGTTGGTACGCTGGGCCTGCTTGCCTCTGCCGCAGAGCGCGGATGGCTTGATCTGCCGCAAGTTCTCGAAACATTGCGACAAACCAATATCCGGCTCGATCCGGCGCTGCTCAAGGCGTTGCTTGAGCGGCGCGGCTAACGAGGCGGGCGGACTTCGCTGAACCCCTTGGAAGGGGAATTGGTGGAGCTAGACGGGATCGAACCGTCGACCTCTTGCATGCCATGCAAGCGCTCTCCCAGCTGAGCTATAGCCCCACGGCGGGAAGAAGGGCCGCGAAGTTACGCGCCGCCCGGAACCGTGTCAAGGATTCGCGTAAGCGCTCACACCACCCGGTCGAGCCGCTCCAGCACTCGGCCCCGCCCCAGCACCGCCACCGTGGCGTCGATGGGCGGGGACACCGTCCCACCCGTCAGCGCCACGCGCAGCGGCTGGGCCACCTTGCCCAGCCCCAGCCCGCGGGCCGTCGCAAAATCGTTCAGCAGCCCGTGCAGCGCCGCGGCGGACCACTCCCCCTGCTCTGCCAGCGCCCCGCGCAACTGCCCCAGAACGGCGCGTGCGTCGGGCGTCAGGTGCTTGACCACCGCTTTCTCGTCCATCACCGGGTCGCGGAAGAAGAACAGACTCGAAGCGGCCATCTCCTTCATCGTCTTGGCCCGCTCGCGCAGCGCTTCGACCACACCATTCAGCAGCGCCGGGTCGGGCTCATTCACGCCCAGCATCGCCAACTGTTCGGCCAGCGCCGCCGTCAGCGTCGCCAGCGGCGCGCGGATGATGTGCTGCTGGTTCAGCCACAGCAGCTTCTCGGGGTTGAACGCCGCAGCGGACTTGTTCACGTCGGCGATTTCGAAGGCGTCGATCATCTGCTGGCGCGTGAAGAACTCCTGATCGCCATGGGACCAGCCCAGCCGCACCAGATAGTTCAGCAACGCATCGGGCAGATAGCCCTCGTTGCGATATTCCAGCACGCTCACCGCGCCGTGCCGCTTGGAAAGCTTCGCGCCATCGGCACCGAGAATCATCGGCACATGCGCATACATCGGCGGCTTCGCGCCCAGCGCGCGCAGCATGTTGATCTGGCGCGGCGTGTTGTTCAGATGGTCGTCACCGCGAATCACCTGCGTGACGCCCATGTCCATGTCATCCACGACAACGCAGAAGTTGTAGGTGGGGTTGCCATCGGAGCGCTGGATGATCAGGTCATCCAGTTCGGCGTTCTGAAACACCGTGCGGCCATGCACCTGGTCATTCACCACCACTTCGCCTTCCAGCGGATTGGCAAAACGGATCACCGGCGTGACGCCCGGCGGCGGCGTGGCGGTGCTGTTGCGCCAGCGACCGTCGTAACGCGGCTTTTCCTTGCGCGCCAACTGCGCCTCGCGCATCGCGTCCAGTTCTTCCTTCGAGCAGTAGCAGCGATAGGCCAGGCCCTGATCCAGCATCTGCGCGATCACTTCGCGGTAGCGGTCGTAGCGCTGCGTCTGGAAGTACGGTCCCTCGTCCTCGGCAAGGCCCAGCCAGCGCATGCCATCGAGGATCACGCGCACGGCCTCGTCGGTGGAGCGCTCGCGGTCGGTGTCCTCCACGCGCAGGATGAAGCGCCCGCCGTGACGGCGCGCCTGCAACCACGAGAACAACGCCGTGCGCACGCCGCCGATATGCAGCATGCCGGTGGGGCTGGGGGCAAAACGGGTGACGACGCTCATCGTGTGTGCAATGGGATCATTTCAAGTGGCGAACCCGGCAAGCGCCGGGCCGAAATGGTGGGCGGTACAGGGCTTGAACCTGTGACCCCTGCCGTGTGAAAGCAGTGCTCTACCGCTGAGCTAACCGCCCATTGACGAAGGGGCGCAAGTCTACGCAGACGCGCCCCCGCAGGCAAATTCCGTTGCGGGGGTCAGTGCCCCGACCCCGCTCCGGCCCCCGCCCCGCCCTGGTAGCGGGGAATGTGCGAGGGGATCAGGAAGAACGACAGCGTCGTGATGAAGGCGCAGATGGCGACGAACCAGAAGAACAGGTTCACGCCCGGCAGCGGCTGCATGTTGAAGTAGGCCGTGGCGACGATGGGGCTCAGCACCGCACCGATGCGCGACACCGTCTGCGCCATGCCCACCGCCGAGCCGCGAATCTCGGTGGGATAGGAGTGCGCGCTCACCGCATACATGAACGCCTGCATGCCGTTGATCGACATGCCCACGATGAAACTGAACAGCAGCACGCTGAACACGGCCGGACTGCCCGAACCGATCAGCAGCACACCGAGCATCGCTGTGCCCAACACGCCGATGAACGCCAGCCCCGAACCCACCCAGCGCGAGCCGAACCAGCGAATCAGGAACGCGCCACCGATGGAGCCAAAGAACGCACCAATCGAGAACAGCGACAGCGCAGTGCCCGCCGCTTCCACCGGCACACGATCCTCCGGCAGCAACACCTTCAGGTAGTTGGTGTACATGTAAAGCACGAAGCTGTTGAACGAGAAGGCGATCCAGATCAAAAGCGTGGCGCGCCAGAAATAGCTGTTCCAGATCATCACCAGCCAGTTGCTGGAACGCTTGCCTTCTTCCTGCACGACGAAGTTCTCGGTGCCGTCGAAGCGCTTCTCGCCCAGCAAACGGTTCAGCAGCTTGGCGAGCTTGGCATGCTGATCCGGACGCTGCGACAGATACTTCGGCGATTCGGGCAGCAACATGCCAAAGCAGATGAACAGCGCCAGCGGCACCAGACCGCCGATCAGGAACATCTTCTGCCATTCTTCCACATGGCTGTTGGCGAAACCGGCCAGCGAACCGCCCACCGGCACCGATGAAATCACCAGCGCAACGATCACGCTGCGCACGCGGGCTGAAGTCCACTCGGAAATCAGCGTCGTGGCCAGCGGCGTAACGCCACCCATGCCAAGGCCGGTGACGAAACGCCAGATCGTCATCTTGCTGATCGTCGCTTCAGCCGTTTCCGGCGTGCCCGCCTGAGCCGCCATGTAGCACAGCACCGAACCCACGCACAGAAAGGCCAGACAGGTGATGTAGGACCTCTTGCGGCCGATGCGATCACCCAGCCAGCCCAGCGTCACCGAACCCACGGCCATGCCGACGAGACCGGCGGTGTTGATCGGCCCGAGGCTGGCGCGCGAGATGCCCCAATCCGTCACCAGATGATTGCCCACATGCCCCATCAGGAACAGGTCGAAGCCATCGGTGAGCATGATGATCATCATCATGATCGTGATACCGAAGGGCATCCAGAAATACTTGGCGGAATTGATGACCTCGCCAACGTCTACCGTCTTTTTGTCCATCAGGTTCACTGCCTCACACGTTTGAACTTTTGTTGTCGTTGTTCCAGGCCAGGATGGCCTCGGTGTTGTCGCGGCCCTTGCCCAGCCGCGCCAACGCCATTTGGTAGCGCTGGTCGATCAGTTGCGCCAGCGGCGCATCCAGATCAACCGTGCGCATCAGATCGGCGGCGATGTGCACGTCTTTGGCGAGCAGTTCCAGCGCAAAGCCGCTGGCGAATCTGCCCTCCACCACATGCTCGCGCATCACCACTTCGGTGTTGAAGTTGCGCCCGGTGGACACATTCATCACTTCGATCATCCGCGCATTGTCGAGACCAAAGCGCTTGCCCGCCAGCAATGCTTCGGCTGCCGCCGAATAACCCGCCGCCGCCACGAAGTTGTTCAGCGCCTTCATCGCGTGCCCGGTGCCCAGAGCGCCGGTGTCGAACAGGCGATTGCCCATCGCCAGCAGCACCGGCTTGACCCGCGCGGCGGCCTCGGCGTCATCGCAGCCGATCATGATGGTCAGCGTGCCATCGGTGGCGCGCGGCACCGCGCCGGATACGGGGGCATCCACGAGCGTGACGCCGAAGGGTTGCAGCGCCTGACCCAGCGCGCGCGTGCCCGCAGGATCGGCGGAGCTCATGTCCACGGCAATCGTGCCGCGTTGCAGGACGGCAGCCAGACCACTGGCGCTGCCGCC
>JAITMN010000259.1 GCA_031277355.1 Nevskiaceae bacterium
AACTGCTCGTAGACGTGAATGCCCTTGAAGCGCAGCAGGTAGTAAAACAAACCGACGTATTTCAGATCATCGTCCCAGTGCAAACGCCACAGCGATGCGCAGTGCACCGCTCGCACCGGCGCATTGCGCTTGGCAAACTCGCGGTTCAGCGTGCCCGCCAAACGCTCGGTGCGGCCATTGAGCGTGTCGTAGAAACGCCGGCCGCTGGCCTTCAGGTGCAGCAGCACAGCATGTGCAGCGGCCAACGCCAACGGATGACGCACGAACGTGCCGGCAAAATAGGTCACGCCGGCTTCGGGATAGGAGTCATCGCCGTATTGCCAGTAACCGCCATCCAGCGCATCCATCCATTGACCGCTGCCGGCGATCACCGCAAACGGCAGACCGCCGCCAATCACCTTGCCGTAGGTGGCGATGTCGGCGCGCACGCCGAAAAACTCCTGCGCACCGCCGGGCGCAACGCGAAAGCCCGTGACGACTTCATCGAAGATCAGCGCGCACTGACTCTCGTCGGCGATCTTGCGCAGTTCGCGCACGAAGGCCACCGGATGCAGCGTGGGATACTTGTTCTGTATCGGCTCGATCATGATGGCCGCAAGCTCGCGGCCCCGCTCACGCAGAATCTTCAGCGCTTCGTCGCTGCCATAGTCGAGCACCAGCACATTTTCCACCGCGCTGGCGAGAATGCCCGGCGCAGCCGACAGCGAACGCAGTTGCTTCGTGCCGCGCACGATCACTTCATCGAAGATGCCGTGATAGGAGTTGGTGAAGATCGCAATGGTCTTGCGGCCCGTCACCGTGCGCGCAATGCGCATCGCGCCCATCACCGCTTCGGAGCCGGTGTTGCAGAAGGCCACGCGCTCCATGCCGGTGAACTCCGACACCAGAGCCGCCACGTCGGCCGTGAGCGGATGTTGCGGACCCACCTCAAAACCGGCCTTCATCTGTTGGCTGATGGCCTCGCTCACGCAGCGGGGTTGATAGCCCAGCAGATTGGCCCCGAAGGCCGACAGCACGTCGATGTATTCATTGCCGTCGATGTCCTTGAGCCGCGCGCCTTGTGAACTATCCACGACAATCGGATAGACCAAATCCTTCCATACGGGATTGAAGCCCGTGACCACGCGCGGATCAGCCATCAGGCGGCGATGCTGCTGACTGAACGACTTGGACCTTGCCGTGCGCGCGTTGTAGGCCATCGTGAACTCGCGCAGCCATTGCAGTTGGCTCGATGTCATCTGCTTGTCGACATCGAGCACGATGCGCGCGGATGCGCCGAAGGGCTTGTCGATCAGCGCGCGAATGGCGGGCGACTCTGGTTCGGGCGTCGTCGCGGGCGTCGTCGCAGACGTTTGCGCCTGCGCCGTGCCTTGCGCAAAACGATCCGCCGGCAACTGCTCATCCAGAAATGCCGCCAGCGCCGAAACACTCGCCAGATCATCCATCAACCGGCGCAATCGCAGCTTCACGCCGAACACGCGGTCCAGTTCCAGTGCCGCCTGCGTCAGCGAGAGCGAATCGAACCCCTGATCGGTGAAAGCGGACTGCGCCTGTATCGCATCAATGGAAATTCCAGACACGGAGCTGAACAGATTTTTCAACTCCGCCTCGATGGCGCAGCGTCGACTCATGACCGAACCGGCTTCTGCGATCTGACTTGCCGCCGCCTGATGAACGGATTGCGTGTCTTCAATCGGCGCAACACGGCGAGCAAACCAATAACGCTCGCCCTGAAACGGATAACCCGGCAGCGTTTGCCGTGGCGCGGTTGCGCTGACGGGCCACGCCACCGGCGCACCCAGACTCCACAGATTGCCCACGGCGGCAAGCGCGCTGCGCACCGAATCGCCCGGCTCGCGCGCAGGTCCCAGCAGCGTGCACAGGCGCGGGGCTTGCCCTTCGGCGTTGCGATGCATGCGGATCAGCGATGACAACGCCTGCGAAGGCCCCACCTCGACGATCACCGTGGCTTCGTGCGCCAACTCCGCCAGCACCGCCTTGCTGAACTGCACCGGCGCTCGCACTTGCCGGCTCCAATACTCGGCGCTCATCGCTTCGGCATCCATCAGCACTTCGCCGCTGACGCAGGAATACACCGGAATGTGCGGCGCATGCAGCGTGCAGGCCGCAAGCGCAGCGCGCACCTGCGCAAGCGCCGGCTCCATGCTGCGGCTGTGAAAGGCATGCGAAACCGTCAGCGATACCGTGCCGATATTCTGCTCGGTGAAGATGCGGCTTGCCGCTTCAATGGCCTGCGCGGAACCTGCAATCACCGTGAGCGCGGGCGCGTTGTACGCGGCGATCTCCGCATCTGCCGGCAGCAGCGGCCGGATGCGATCAGATGATTCGCGCACCGCCAGCATCGACCCCGGCACACACTCGAACATCGCGCGGCCACGCGCCACCACAGCGGTGATGGCGTCTTCAAGAGTGAACACGCCGGCAACACAGGCAGCGGCATATTCACCGATGCTGTGACCGATCATCGCCGCCGGATGAAGCCCCAGACTGTCGAGCCACATCGCCAGCGAATACGACACCGCAAACAGCGCCGGTTGCGCATGGCGCGTCTGCGCCAGCATCGCGCTGGCCTCAACATCATCCGGCGCGCAATCGAGCAGCCAACGCCGCAGGTCCGTGCGCAGCGATTCGGGCATCGCCGCCAGGCACTGATCCAGCGCTTCGCGATACGCCGGAAATTCCCGGTACATCTCGCGCGCCATGCCCGGATGCTGCGAACCCTGTCCGGGGAACGCGAACACCAAACGCGGACTTGCCGCCGGTGACGTCGGCGCTTTCAGCGCGCGAAGCTGTGAAGCCAGCGACGGCGCATCATCGGCCACCACCGCTGCCCGATACGGCATCGCCTTGCGACCGCGCATCAATGTGGCGGCGACGGCGTTCAGATCGAGCGCATCGGCGCCCGCAACATCGGCGGCATCAACAAATGAAGCCAACTCCGCCGCACGCCGCTGCAAACCCGGCGCATCATGCGCCGACAACGCAAACACACGCCACGCGCGCTGCACCTCCGCCGCTTGCGCATGCGTGTGTGTCTGCGCCTGCACAACACGCGGCGGCGCTTCCTCCATCACCACATGCGCATTCGTGCCGCCCACGCCAAAGGAACTCACCGCCGCATAACGCGCCGCCTCACCTCGCGGCCAGGCTTCATTCGCCGCCACCACGCGAAACGGCGAGCGTTCAAAGTCAATCTCCGGATTGGGCTGCGTATAGTTGATCGACGCCGGTATCCGCTCACGATGCAGCGCCAGCGCGGCCTTGATCAAACCGGCCACACCTGCCGCAGCGACCATGTGCCCCAGATTGCCCTTCAGCGAACCGATGCCGCAGAACTGCGTATCGGCAGTGTCGGGCCGATACGCGCGAGTCAGTGCGGCAATTTCAATCGGATCGCCCAGCGACGTGGCCGTGCCATGCGCTTCCACATAGCCGATGTCTCGCGCACTGACGCCCGCGTGATCCAGCGCCATGCGAATCGACGCCGCCTGCCCCGACACACTGGGCGCGGTGAAGCTGGCCTTCTCCGCGCCGTCGTTGTTCAAACCCACGCCGCGAATCACCGCATACACGGTATCGCCATCGCGCTGCGCATCGGTCAGGCGCTTCAACACCACCACCGCACCGCCACT
>JAITMN010000298.1 GCA_031277355.1 Nevskiaceae bacterium
CCCACCTGCAACATCAGCCATCGAAATGATCCGCTGCGCAGCAGTTCAAAGGCCGGTCGCAGCAAACTGATTCGCGCCGGCGTTTCGCCGCGCAGCGTGCTCGCGTGCGTTTCCGGCTGGCGCATTGCCACGATCAACAGCAACACCGCGCCCAGCACCGCCGCCACACCTTGCGTAGCGCGCCAACCGGCAAAAGCGATCACGACATTGCCCAGCAGCGGGGCCATCGATTGCACCACGACATTGATTACCGTCACCTGTGCGATTTCGCCGGCCAGCTTTTCGCGCGGCGTGGTATCGGCCACGATGGTGCGTGCGCAGATGAACACCAATGCTGAGGCAGCGGCCAGCGCAAAACGCGCAATCGCCATCAGCGGCAGATTCGGCGACATCGCGGCCAGTGCCGAACCGGCGGCGAACACCGCCATGCCGCCGAGCAGACAAGGCCGGCGACCGAAGCGATCCGACAATGGGCCGAGCAACAGCAGGCCCAACCCATACCCCAGCAGCGACAGACTGACGGTGAGCTGAACCTCCGACACCCCCGCGCCGAATTCGCGCTGAATCAGCGGCAGCGCGGGCAGGTACAGATTCAGCGCCAGCGGACCGATTCCGGTGCACGCCGCAAGCACCAGCACCTGATCAAATCGCCGGCGCATACCTCGCCTGCTGCGCGATCAGGCGGGTGGACCGATGCGAAACTCTATCGGGTCAAGCCCCTCGATGCCTGCGGTGACTTCATCGCCGGGCGTCAGCGCCGAAACGCCTTCGGGCGTGCCAGTGAAGATCAGATCGCCCACCTGCAACGTGACCAGTTGCGACAGCGCGGCGATGATCTCCGGCACCGACCAGATCATCTTGTCGAGCGTGGACTGTTGGCGCGTCTGACCGTTCACCTTCAGCCAGATCGCCTGTGTTGAGGGCTCACCGAACTCGGAGGCCGGCGTCAGCACGCCAATCTGCGCCGACGCATCAAAGCCCTTCGACATATCCCACGGCTGACCCTTCGTGCGCGCCTGCGCTTGCAGATCGCGCCGCGTCAGGTCGTTGCCCACCGCATAGCCCCAGACATGGTTCAACGCCTCGTCCGCCGGAATGTTCGCCCCACCCCGCTGTATCGCAACCACCAATTCCACTTCGTGATGCAGGTCGGTGGTGCCGGGCGGATACGCCACGACACCACCGGCGCCGGCAATCGCATCGGCAGGCTTGCTGAAGAAAATCGGCGACTCGCGCGAAGGATCGCCGCCCATCTCGCGCACATGATCGGCGTAGTTGCGCCCGATGCAGTAGATGCGGCGCACCGCGAAGCGATCGGCGCTGCCACGAACGGCCAATGCCGTGCGCGGCGCGGGCGTGAAGACATAGCTGGTATACATGCTCAGGTCCTGTTTTCTTGAGCCGCGTGCCAGGCCGCAAAAGTGCTGCCTTTCTCGGCCAATTCCTGCAACAACCGTGCGGGCTTGAAGTCGCGCGCATTGCGCCCTTCACCATGTTTGCGCAGCGCCGCGAGCACAGTGTCGAGGCCAATCTCATCGGCGTAGAACATCGGACCACCGCGAAAGCGCGCAAAGCCATAACCTGCGGTGTACACCGTGTCGATGTCGCCGGGGCGCAGCGCCACGCCTTCTTCGAGAATACGCGCGCCCTCGTTGATCATCGAATAGACACAGCGCTCGATGATTTCGGCATCGCTGATCGGCTCGCTGCGTGCGATGCCCAGACGCTTGCCTTCATCGGCCAGCAGCCTCAACGCCTCATCATGCGTATGACGTTCGCGCGAACCGGCCTCGTAGCGGTAGTAACCCTTGCCCGTCTTCTGCCCGAGCCAACCCTGATCGAACAGCACCTGCGAAGAGCGATAGTAGGTGGGATCATCCTGCGGCACCTGATCGGGGTTCGCCTTGTGCGCCTTCACGCCCACGTCCACACCAGCCATGTCGTACACGGCCAGAATACCCATCGCCATGCCGAAGCGCTCCAGCGCGCCATCCACCTGCGCAGGCGTTGCGCCTTCGAGCACCAGACGCTCGGCCTCGCGGCCATAGGGCTCCATCATCCGGTTGCCGATGAAGCCGAAGCACACCTTCGACAGCACGCCCACTTTCTTCAGCTTCTTCGCCAACGCAAACGCCGTGGCGATCACTTCGTTCGACGTGGTATCCGTGCGCACGATTTCCAGCAGCCGCATCACATTGGCGGGGCTGAAGAAGTGCAGGCCGACTACATCGGCCGGACGCTTCGTCACCGCCGCGATCTGGTTGATGTCGAGCGTGGAGGTATTCGTCGCCAGAATCGCGCCGGGCTTCATCACGCGATCGAGGTCGGTGAAGATTTTGCGCTTCAGCGCCATGTCCTCGAACACCGCTTCGATGGTCAGGTCCACCTGCGCCAGATCGGCGTAGTCGGTGGACGCCTTGATCATCTGCATGCGTTTTTCCACATCGGCGGCGGTGAGCCGGCCGCGCTTGACGCTGCTGTCGTAGTTCTTGCGAATCGTCGCCAGACCACGATCGAGCGCGGCCTGATCCACGTCGATCAGCACCACCTGAATATCGGCGTTGGCAAAAGCCATTGCGATACCGCCACCCATCGTGCCCGAGCCGATGATGCCGCACGCGGCAATCGTGCGCGGTTTGTCGTTCGCGCCGATGCCCGGCACATGCGCCACTTCGCGCTCGGCGAAGAACAGATGGCGCTGCGCACGCGACTCCGGCGTTTGCAGCGAGCCATCGCTGATCGCGCGCTCCACGGCCAACCCCTTCTCGAAGGGCAACTCCCACGACGCGCGCACCGCCGCGATATCAAGCTCCGGCGTGATCACGCCCTTGTGCTGCTTGGCGGCCTGCGCACGAATCTGCGCCAGACGTTCTTCGCTGATCGGCGTAACGGGCATGTCGCGCACGCGGCGCGGCCCCTTGCCATCGGCCACCAGCTGCTTCGCATAGGCCAGCGCTGCGGTCTTCAGATCACCGCCCGTCACTACTTCATCGACGAGACCCAGCTTTTTGGCATCCTCTGCGCCCACCGGCTTGCCGTCGAGAAACATCTGCAACGCCTGCTCCGCGCCGATCAAACGCGGCAGACGCTGCGTGCCCACCGCGCCCGGCACGATGCCCAGCGTGATCTCGGGGAAGCCCAACCGCGCGCCGCTGTCGGCAATGCGGTAGTGCCCCGCCAGCGCCAACTCCACACCGCCACCCAGCGCCGTGCCATGCAGCGCAACGACAATCGGCTGCGGCAACAATTCGAACTCGGTGAGCACATTGCGCAGTTCCGGCGGAGCCATCACGCCGCCGAATTCGCTGATGTCCGCGCCGGCGACGAAGGTGCGGCCCGCACAGTGCAGCAACACCGCCTTGACCTTGCTGTTACCCGCCAACTCACGAGTGATTGACAGCAGTCCGCGGCGGATGGCCGCCGAAATCGCGTTGACCGGCGGACTGTCGATGGTGATGACGGCGATGTCGCCTTCGATGGCAAGGCTGATGGGCTGACTCACAAATGAAACTCCTTGGGGCGGCAAACGATGACGAGTGAGCCGGGTATTCTAAACCAGTTCCCGATCAGCCCACCTTGTGGAAGCGGACGATGGCCTGATCCGCCCGCCGCTGCGCCTCACCCAAAAACAGCGCGCGATTGAGCCATTCATGCGGCCCGCGCGGAGCCTCAAACTCGGCCACGGTGCGAAAATAGTATTCGGAAGGGTCAACCGGCTCGCCGCGAAAGATGCGTTCCAGCACTTCGGGTGGCCCGTGCCGAAGCCCGCGATTGATCACCTGCACCAGCGCACCATCGGGCATGCGCAACGTGTAACGGGCTTCCAGTTGCAGCACGCCATCCTGACGGACCACCTGCCAATCGGCCCCGCCCGGCAATACTTCAGCGGTGAAATTCGGCCCCTGGCAATGACCGCCGAGAATCGGAACGATACGGCGCAGGCCATTGGGTCCATCGCCCACCACCAACGGCGGCGCAACGCTGACACGCGCCTCGAAGATGAACTCCAGCGATACCGTCACGGCTTGCTCGTGTCTTCGGCAAAGAACTTCATCATGCGCTCCAGCACATCCAGAAAGACTTTGCGTTCCTCCTGCGTCAGCAGATTGATCAACCCCACCTGATACTGCTGCGCCACCGGCACGATCTGCTCATAGAGCCCCCGCCCTGCCGGTGTTATCGACACGACCACACGCGGATTGACACCGCTGGTCCGCACCGGATGATCCGACACCGACCCCAACTGCACCAGACCCATCCGCTCCAACACGCGCAGCGTGCGGCTCACCTGCCCCTTGTCCATCAGCGAGCGGGCGGTGATCTCGGCGAAAGACAGCGGCGAACGGTCGACGATCAGCGTCAGCAATCGCCAATGCGGCATCGACAGGCCAAAAGGTTCGACGTAGCGCCGTGCCGCAGCGGTCTTGGCGTAACCGGCCATTCTCTGGAACAGGAAGGTCGGATACTGAACGACGTCGAGAAATTCGCCGCGTTCGCCGGGATTTTCCCAGCCCGTTTCAAATAGCGCCTTGCGACCCCGGTTCACCTTTGCACCGATGGCGCAGGCAGAGACTTCACCGCAGCCAGCGCTGAGGCAGACAGTCCCGCGCCGCCATCGGCCGCATGTTCGATGATGGCCGTGCGCATGCGCGGATCCCAATAACGGGAGATATGCAGCGCAATACCCTGCGGCGCTTCTTTCGACCCCATTTCGCTGTCGAAGAATTCGCCGATGTCATTAGCCATTGTGATCAGGTGTTCGATATTCATACCAGACGTTCCGGATGTGAGTAGACGACCTGTTGTTGCTCCCGCGCGAAGCCTACCAGCGTAAGCCCCGTTGCGCTTGCAAGTTCCACCGCCAGCGCAGTGGGCGCGGATACGGCCACCAGCATGCGCACGCCCACCGTGGCGGCTTTCTGCACCATCTCGTAGCTGGCGCGGCTGGTGA
>JAITMN010000333.1 GCA_031277355.1 Nevskiaceae bacterium
CTTTCTTCTTCACGGAGCCCGCCCCAGCACATAGTCGTAGTATTCATGCGCGCCGACGCGAAAGCGCCGGTCGCCCACCTGCGTGAATCCCATCTTCGCGTAAAACGACAACGCCGCCTCATTGCGCGAGTACACCCCCAGCAGTATGCGCGGACGCGCCCGCTCGCGCGCAAATGCATACGCCTGTTCCAGCATCGCGCGCCCCAGCCCCAGCCCCTGAAACCGGTGCAGCAGATACAGCCGCTTGATCTCAAGATCAGCCGGGTCATGATCGGCCAGCGGCAGGTCCGAAGGCCCCACCGTCATGAACCCCACCGGTGCGCCGCCGGTCGTGGCCTCGATCAGCCAGCAGCGCCAGGCCGGATCATCGAGCCACGCCGCATACGCCCGCGCAGCGTGCTGACGCTGACCGTGAGCGAGAATATCTTCCACCGGCAGCAGCCCGGCGTAGCTTTCAAGGAAGGTGGCCTGCCCCACCAGCGCAAAGCGCTCGGCATCCTGCGCCGTGCCCTGACGCAGCGCCGTGGCCGGCGCACTCACACCGCCACCCCCGACACCGCAAACAGCGAACCCACCAGCGCCGAAGCGCCCATTGCCGCCACGCCCCACAGCGCCACGCGCAGCGCGGGCCGCAGCATCGGCGCGCCGCCCAGCTTCGCGCCCAGCGCGCCCAGCGCCACCAACGCAAACAGCGCGCAGCCCGACAGCCACAGCGACAACCCCACGCGCGGGGCCAGCATCACGACCAGAATCGGCAGCAGCGCGCCCAGCGCAAACGACAGCGCCGACACCACCGCCGCCTGCAAGGGCCGCGCACGGCTCTGGTGCGTGATGCCCAGCTCCTCGCGCGCATGCGTGCCCAGCGCGTCGTGGGCCGTGAGTTCCCGCGCCACCTGATCGGCCAGCCCCGGCGACAGCCCGTGCCGGATGTAGATGTGCGTCAATTCCCGCAGTTCGGCCTCCGGCATCTGCGCCAATTCCTGACGCTCCACCTCCAATTGCGCGCTCTCGGCGTCGGCCTGCGCGCTCACCGACACGTATTCGCCGGTAGCCATCGACAACGCCCCGCTGACCAGCGCCGCAACGCCGGTCAGCAGCACGTCGGTGGTCCGCAGGTTCGCCGCCGCGACGCCGACCAGCAGGCTGGAGGTGGAGATCAACCCATCGTTTGCCCCCAGCACAGCGGCGCGAAGCCAGCCAAACCGGGAATTGGTGTGCCGCTCGAAATGGTGAAGTTTCACTTTTACTGACATGGGCAGTTACTGCCTGTTATTCAAAAATCCGGGGAACCTGTTTTCGGGAGCGCCAGTCTATCTTGCAAGCGCGAGATTTCGCACATGAAACGGCTGAATCGCATATCCTCAGAAGGTTTAAAAACGGACTTGGATCAACGATGAACACTCGGGGCATTTCACACCGCATCGGCAAGCACTTGGCGGGCCGGCTGAGCGTGCTGGCGCTGGGCTGCGGCCTGGCCGTTTGCGCCTCTGCAGCCGACGCCCCGCACGCGGCGAACTGGAAGATATTCGAGGACTACTGCGTCGAGTGTCACAACACCGAAGACTGGGCCGGCAGCGTTGCCTTCGACACGATGCAGCCCGAAGACATCCCGCAGAACGTCGCCATCCTGGAAAAAGTCGTGCGCAAGATGCGCAGCCAGCAGATGCCGCCGGGCGGTCACAAGGTCCCCGACAAAGACACGCGCGCCGCCTTCGTCTCGTGGATGGAAAATCAGCTCGATGCGGCGGGCAAGTTGCACCCCGATCCGGGTCATGTGGGCCTGCATCGTCTGAACCGCAAGGAATACGCCAACGCGGTGCGCGATCTGCTGGGCATCGAGATCGACCCGGCTGCGCTGCTGCCGCGCGATGAGCCGCGCGAAGGCTTCGACAACATCGCCGCCGCGTTGCAGGTCACGCCCTCCTTCCTCGATCAATACGTGGCCGCTGCGCGCATCGTCGCGTTGCAGGCGCTGGGGAACAAAGACGCGCTGCCGGGTGGCACCACCTATCGCGCGTCCCGGCCCAGCACGCAGTTCTTCCATCAAGACGGTCTGCCATTGGGCACGCGCGGCGGCATTGCCGTGGATCACAACTTCCCGGCCGATGGCGAATACACGCTGAACATCGCCAACATGGCGCAGGCGCTGTGGGTCTACAACATGGAGTTCGAGAATCATCTGGTCGTCACGCTCGACGGCGATCTGATCTACGAAACCACCATCGGCGGCGAAGACGACATGAAGGCCATCGACCAGAAGCAGGACCCTGCGGTCGAAGCCATCAACAAGCGCCTGAAGAACATCCCCTTCACCGCCAAGGCCGGCGTGCATCGCTTCGTCGTCGCGTTTCGCGAGCGCACCTTCGCCGAGTCCGAAGATCGCTTGCAGATGTATGTGCCCGGCGGCGGACAAGATCGCGTGCTGCGCGTGTCATCGTTCGAGATTCGCGGCCCGTTCAACCCCACCGGCGTCAGCATGACCGCCAGCCGCAAGCATGTGTTCACCTGCTACCC
The DNA here is from genome assembly GCA_031277355.1 of Nevskiaceae bacterium. Taxonomy (GTDB): domain Bacteria; phylum Pseudomonadota; class Gammaproteobacteria; order Steroidobacterales; family Steroidobacteraceae; genus ZC4RG30. Next base: position 2,515 of record JAITMN010000333.1, read on the forward strand.
GAAGAGCGCGACCGAAGAGCGCCCCTGCGCCGAGCAGGTCGTGGGCGGCATCGCGCGCCGCGCGTTTCGCCGTCCGCTGACCAGCGCCGACATGCAGGGTTTGATGGCCTTCTACGACATGGGCCGCAAGGAATCGGATTTCGACAATGGCGTGCGCCGCGCAATCACCGCTGTGCTGGCGCATCCGGACTTCCTCTATCGCGCCGACTCGCCGCCGGATGAAAACCTGCCGCCGGGTTCGGTGTATGCGCTGTCCGACCTCGATCTGGCCACGCGGCTGTCGTTCTTCCTGTGGAGCAGTCTGCCGGACGACGAACTGCTCGATGTGGCCGGCAGCGGCAAGCTGCACGACCCGGCCGTGCTGGAAGCCCAGGTGCGCCGCATGCTGGCCGATGATCGGGCCAAGACGCTGGCGACGAACTTCGGCACGCAATGGCTGAACCTGCCCAAGCTTGCGGAAATCAACCCTGACCCTGCGATCTTCCCCTACGCCAGCGGCGCGGGTGATCTGCGCGGCGACTTCACCACCGAAGTGTCGATGTTCCTCGACAGCATCTTCCGTGGCGATCAAAGCGTGCTGCGGCTGATCGACTCCCCCTACACCTTCATCAACGAACGTCTGGCGCTGCACTATGGCGTGAACAGCGTGCGCGGCGATCAATTCCGCAAGGTCGAACTCACCGACAATTCGCGCTTTGGTCTGCTGGGCAAGGGCGCGGTGCTGATGGTCAGCGCGTACCCGAATCGCACTTCGCCGGTGCTGCGCGGCGCGTTCGTGCTTGAGCGCATCATGGGCTCGCCGCCGCCGGTGCCGCCGCCTGCGGTCGAAGCGCTGCCAGCGGTCAACGCCGACAAGAAACCGGCCACCGTGCGCGAGTTGCTCGAAACGCATCGCAAGAAGCCGCAGTGCTTCTCCTGTCATGCCTCCATCGACCCCATTGGCTTCGTGCTCGAAGGCTTCGACGCCACCGGCAAGGCGCGCGACATCGACCGCTTTGCGCGCACCGCCATCGACCGGCTGGGCCAACTGCCCGACGGCACCATCGTGCGCAATCCGCAGGAACTGCGCGCGGCGCTGCTGGCCGATCCGGTGCCCTTCGTGCAGAACGTCACCGAACGGCTGATGATGTACGCGCTGGGCCGCGTGATCGAAGCGCACGACATGCCCTTCGTCCGCGACATCGTGCGCAAGTCCGCAGCCGACGACTACAAGTTTTCCACGTTGATCCTCAACATCGTCAAGAGCGACGACTTTCAAAAGGCCACCGTGCCGCTGGCGGGCAATGAGCCGCAGATCAAGCAGGCATCGGCCAACTGATACACCAAGGCAGGACTCACCATGTTCATCACGAAGAAACACCTTTCTCGCAGAACCGTCCTTCAAGGCGTGGGCGCTGCGGTTTCACTGCCGCTGCTGGATGCGATGATCCCCGCAGGCGTTGCGCTGGCCGACACCGCCGCCGCGCCAACCCCGCGCATGGGCTTCGTGTACTTCCCGCATGGCGCGATCATCAAGTCGTGGTCGCCCAACGCCGAAGGCAAGGAGTTCGAGATATCGGAAATCCTGAAGCCGCTGGAACCGTTCCGCTCGCAGATGACCATCGTCTCGGGCCTGCGCAACAAGGGTGGCGAAAGCTCCGACCCGCACGGCATCATGGCCGGCACCTGGCTGTCGTGCTTCGGCATCAAGAACCGCGATGGCGACAAGGGCACGACGGCCGACCAGATCGCCGCGCGTCACCTGAGCAAAGACACTCCCTTGCCATCACTGGAACTGACCGGCGAAGGCGGCGCGGCCACCTGCGGTCAGGGCGCTACCGGCTGCGGCTTTGGCAGCACCACGGCCTTTCGCACGCCGTTCCAGCCGCTGCCGATGGAAGACAATCCGCGCAAGGTGTTCTATCAACTGTTCGGCCAGGGCGACACGACCCCCGAGCGCAAGGCCATTTTGTCGGAGACGGGCAGCCTGCTCGACTACGTGATGGCGCAGGGCAGCGCGTTGCAACGCCGCCTGGGTGTCGCCGATCGTGCGCGTGTGTCGGATTATCTGGACTCGGTGCGCGAAATCGAACAGCGCGTGCAGAAGCTCGCCACCAGCAAGAGTTCGGCGATGGACCTTCCCAATGCGCCGCAGGGTGTGCCGGATGATTTCGGCGCGCACCTCGACATGCTGTTCGACATGATTGCGCTGGCCTGGCAGGCCGACATGACTCGCGTGTCGAGCATGATGATCGCCAAGGAAGTGAGCATGCGCACGTATCCGAACCTGCAAATCAGCGAGGCGTTTCATCCGCTGTCGCATCACTCCAACGATGGCTCGAAGATCGAACGTCTGGTGCGCATCCAGAACTGGCATACGCAGGTGTTCGCCAAGTTCATCAAGAAGCTCTCCAGCACGCCCGATGGCGATGGCTCGCTGCTGGATCACTCCATCATTCTGTATGGCAGCAACATGTCCAACAGCGATCTGCACAACAACGACCCGCTGCCCAATGCGGTGCTCGGCGGTGGCTATGGCAAGATCAAGGGCGGCCAGCATCTGAAGTATCCGCAAGACACTCCGCATGCGAACCTGCTGTTGACGCTGCTGCATCGTGCCGGCGTGCCCTCCGAAGAGTTGGGCAACAGCACGGGTCTGCTGGCCGAAGTCTGACAAGCGCACCGGCTCAATGACTCAACTGACTCGTCGCGGCTTCATCGAAGCCGCCGCAGCCACATCTGCGGGCGCGGCTGCGCTGTGGACCGGCGGCTTTTCTTCGGCGTGGGCAGCGGCGGCTCGCACCGCGCCGCGCGGCAAGCCTGTCGCCGAATCGCTGGGCAATCGTCTGGCGCTGATCACCGGCGGCGGCGGCAATGTGCTGGCCTTGGGTTCCGATGACGGCGGTGCGTTGCTGGTCGATGGCGGCAATGCTGCGGCGTCGGCGGCAGTGCTGAAGCTGGCGCTGGGCGCGGTGGACGCAAAACAGGTGCGCACGCTATTCAACACGCACTGGCATCCGGATCAGACCGGCTCGAACGCCGCGCTGGGCAAGCAGGGCGCGCAGATCATCGCGCAGGAAAACACGCGCCTGTGGCTGACGCGCAAGATCAACGCAGACTGGCTGCCGCAGCCGCACCCGGCGTTCCCGAAGCAGGCGCAGCCGAACAAGACTTTCTACACGACGGACAAACTCGACTTCGGCGGCGAGCAACTGGCCTTCGGTCATCTGGGGCAGGCGCACACCGATGGCGATATCCATGTTTATCTGCCCAAGGCGAATGTGCTGGCGGCTGGCGGCGTGGTGTCGAGCCAGGGTTGGCCGCTGCTCGACTGGCAGACCGGCGGCTGGATCGGCGGACTGGTCGGCGCGTATGACCGCTTGATGAAGGTGGCCAACGACAGCACGCGCGTGATTCCCGCCAATGGTCCGGTGATCGGCGTGGCGGAGTTGAAAGAATATCGCGAGATGTATTTTGCGATCTTTGATCGCTGCGTGGCGCTGCTGATCAAAGGCATGAGCCCTGATGAGGCCGTGGCCGAAAAGCCTGCAAAGGAATTTGAAGAGAAGTGGGGCGAGTCCGGCGAATTCGTGCGCGCCGCGTTCAAGAGCTTGTGGGGGCATTACGCGCCGGATGCTTGAGCGGCGGCGCGCAGGGTTGGTAATGAGCGACCCGGCGGCGGGATGCTAAGATCGAGGGCATGTCAGCGGTTCCCAAGACGCGCCCGGCGACCTACGATGATCTTTTCGACCTGCCAGAGAACCAGGTAGGGGAGATCATCGAAGGGACGCTGCACGCTCATCCGCGGCCTGCGTCAGAACATGCGCTGGTCAGTTCCTCGCTGGGCATCGACTTGGGTGGACCCTTCCAGAAGGGTCGGGGCGGCCCCGGCGGATGGTGGATCGTCGACGAACCGGAACTGCACCTTGACGCGAATATCTTTGTCCCCGATCTGGCCGGCTGGCGGCGCGAGCGGATGCCGGTTTATCCGAAAGTCAAATGGTTCGAACTTGTGCCGGATTGGGTATGCGAGATTCTCTCCCCCGGCACGGCAAGACTGGACCGCCAGCGCAAGATGCCCCTCTACGCGGCCGCAGGCGTGCCGCATCTGTGGTTGATCGACCCTGATTTGCGCCTGCTGGAAGCTTACGAAAACCGGCAAGGCCAATGGACGCTGATCGCCACGCACGCAGATGACGAAGTGGTGCGCGTGCCGCCATTTGATGCAGTGGCACTGGAATTGAGCGGGTTGTGGGCGTAGCGCAGCGATAGTCTACGGAGACATCACGCGCACGCGCGAACGGGCAGTTCTGCCCGCCGGATCAACCACCGCTATCTGATAAAACCCCACCTCGCGCGGCTGCCACACCGCATCGCCTGCGATGTTGCGTGCAAGCGGCTTGCCATCCACATACCAGGTGAGACGGCCACGGCCTTCGGCAACCAGCGTGAAGGAGTTGTGTTCGCCGTCTTTCCAGACTTCGGCGTTGTCCGGTGGAAACAGAATCGCGGGCGGCGCGTTCTGACGCTCGAAGCGCGCCAGCGGCAAGGGCGGCGTGTGGTCGGTGGTTTCCTCTGCGCGCAGCGGTGGACCCGACGCGCGGCTCGGCAGGATGCGCGCGATGGCATCATGCACGTCGAACAGCACGGGTAGCGCACCGGCGCGGCCGGTGATGCCGGCACGCGGCGCGCTGTCGGCGCGGCCCATCCACACGACGACGGCGTAACCATTGCCGATGCCTGCGGCCCAGGC
>JAITMN010000337.1 GCA_031277355.1 Nevskiaceae bacterium
TCGGAGAAATCCTCGTGACCCGGCGTGTCGAGCAGATTCACGATGCAATCCCGATACGGAAACTGCATCACCGAAGAGGTGACAGAGATGCCGCGCTGCTGCTCCAGCCGCATCCAATCGGAGGTGGCGTGCCGCGCAGCCTTGCGCCCCTTCACCGTGCCGGCTAGCTGGATCGCGCCGCCGAACAGCAACAGCTTCTCGGTGAGCGTGGTTTTACCGGCGTCGGGATGGGAGATGATGGCGAAGGTTCGTCTTTTTTGCACTTCGCCAACGCCCGAATCATCAGAATTTGCCACTGAATCACCACGAGAAACACAAGGAACGTGAAGGGCCGGCCCCGGCCCGGAAGAATGAGCCGTATCATATCAAGGCTGGAATACTATCGCCTCAATACTCCAAGGATTGGCCCCGTCAACATGGTGGTAACCAGAGCCATGATCACCAGCATCGCAAAAATGCTTTCGGAAAGTATGCCCAGGTCATAGCCGATATTGAGCGCAATCAGCTCCATCAATCCTCGCGTGTTCATCAACGTGCCCAGTTGCAAAGACTCTCTCCATCCCAAGCCTGCAACCCGCGCCGCAATCGCACCGCCACCCAACTTGCCGATCATGGCCACAACAATGATCAATGCGCAAACCAACCAACTTCCTGCATCATCGATAAAGCCGATTTCCGTGCGCAAGCCTGTAAACACAAAGAAAAGCGGCAACAACAACACCGATCCAAAACTCTCGAAACGAAGGCGTATCCTCTCTCGAAACTCCTGATTGTTTGGCATGACAACCCCAGCCAGGAACGCGCCAAAAAGGGCATGGATACCAATGACCTCGGTGGCCAGCGCCGCCGCGACAATCAGACACACGATAGCGGTCAGGACCGTTGGGGATGGATCAGAATCACCCGACCCGCGCGACCCAAGCAGACGTGGCAAAGCCGCGCGAACCGGACCCATCATGATCGCAATGAACAACAACACCAAAACCAGACTCAACACCGCTCCACCAAGGCTCGCCGCCCTCGCAACCGCCACGACAAAGGCAAGAATGGTCCAGGCGCTTACGTCGTCAATGGCGGCACTGGTAACTGCGATGTTCCCGAGCGGCGTTCGCGCCAATCCATGCTCCTGCAGGATGCGCACCAGCACCGGAAACGCCGTAATGCTCATCGATATCCCCATGAACAACGCGAAAGCGGTGAATGTGGCTCCAGGCGCCGCGAAATCGCCATAGAGTCCATATGCCAGCAGAACGCCGAGCAGATAGGGAAGAAGGATGCTCACATGACTTACCGCAACAGCAACGGGAGTTCTGGCGCGAATGTGCGCAAGATTCAGTTCCATGCCAACGATAAACAGGAATAGACATACCCCTATCTGGCTCAGCAATCTGAGCGCTCCAAGGGAGTCCGCAGAAAACACGAATTCAAATGACCCCGGAGCCAACAGCCCGAACAACGAAGGACCAAGCAAAATCCCTGCCGCCATTTCCCCAACCACAGCAGGCTGCCGGAAACGGACGAACAGATGACCCATGATTCGCGAGACAACCAGGATCACCAGCAACTGCAAAAACAGGCGGCTCAATGGGTGCTCGAAATTGACCATCAATTCGCTGATCGGATTCGAGGCGACAGGCGCACCGGCATTCTTCAGCGAATCATGCAATCCACCGGCTTGCAGCAAACTTGCCGGCGGCGCGAGCCCCGAACCGAGCTTGAGAATACCCAGTATCGCGGCGCCCACCGCAATGATCGAGAACAAATAGAGAGCCGCAACTCGCTTCACGCGATCGCCGCGAAATCCACTGCCCAGTGCGATTCATGCACTGGGTCTGCCCACGGAGCCAAAGCCGCAACTCCCTCGCGATGAGCCACGGCGCATGCCACAACCCAGCCATTCGCCCATGACCAGCAGACCGCCTCCGGCGGCGAATGTGCAACTGGCGCAACCCTTATCCGGGAAAAATTCATCGGCGCGCACCGCGTAAGCCCCGCCTTGTAAGCCGCCTCCTTGATTGTCCACAATTGGTGGAAATATTGCAGCGCGGACGGCGCATCCAGGCGCGCCAGATATTGCCGCTCTGGCGCAGAACAGACCCACTGCGACAAAGCCATCACATCGCGCGACTTCACAAGCTCCACATCCACTCCCACGGCACAGTCTGCAACAGCCGCCACCACGCGGCCACAGCGATGCGACAAAGACAAGCCCACGTCGGGCACGCCTTCCAAGACCGGCCGGCCGCCAACATCAATAGCGAGCGGTCTGCCGGCCGGAACAACGCCCTCGCGTTCCAGCAGACGCCGCAAAAGCCAGCGGCCCGCCTTGAACTCCAGTCGCCGCCGCACACTCAACTCACCATACCGGCGCTGCTCAGCATGCCCCAGCCAAGTCAGACCGACTGGGGCATCCTTCTGCAACTCGTCCATATCGCCGCCAGCAAGCGCCAGCATTGCAGTGGCTACTCTCCGACGGTGGCGTAGTCCCCTTTCAGCGTCACGCCGACGACAATCCCTCCGGCATGACATTCATAATCGGTGGCGCTCTTGTATTCGACTTTCTTGTAGTAGCTCACCAGATTGATCACCGCATTGGCGCCTCGCTGCTTGGCAGATGCTTGCAGCGCGATCAGCGCCGAAAGCGCTACCCACTGGCAACCACCCACGTCCGACTTGCCAACGCTGTTGGTTTTCTTGTTCGACACGCCGCTGCCCAACTGCCTGATCACCGGCGGATGGTCGGCGCCAGCCAGATAAAATTTCACCGAACCGTCCAACTTGCCTTGAGCCTCGGGCATTTTCAGCACGTCTTCCAATGGATAGTGCAAAACGTCATCTCGCGCCACCGCAGTCCCGGATACGGCAACCAGCCCCGCCAACAAAAAACCAGCCCATTTGATCTTCATGACTACCTCTTTTCGAAAAATGCCATCACTCCATCCAGCGCCTGAAAATCAGAGATGTATTGATTCCGCCGAAGGCGAAATTGTTCGACATCACGATATCCGTCTGCAACCGGCGCCCCTCGTCCATTATGTAATCAAGTTTTGCGCATCGCGGGTCCACCCGATGCAAATTGAGCGTTGGCGCAAACCAGTCAGCCCGCATCATTTCGATGCTGATCCAAGCTTCCAACGCCCCGCAAGCCCCCATCGTATGCCCCATGTAGCTCTTCAGCGAACTGATCGGCGTCTGGCTCCCCAGGACCAGTGCAGTGGCATGGCTCTCGGCAATGTCGCCTTGAGGCGTCGACGTGCCGTGTGCATTCACATATCCGATCCGCTCCGGAGCGATAGCGGCATCGGCCATGGCCAACCGCATCGCAGTGGCCATCGTTTCCGTGCCTGGCTGCGTAACGTGGGCGCCATCGCTGTTGGTGCCATACCCGAGCACTTCGGCGTAGATCCGGGCGCCACGCTGCAAAGCGCAGGACAGTTCCTCAAGCACCAGCGTGCATGCCCCCTCCCCCAACACCAATCCATCTCGATCAATATCGAAGGGGCGCGGGGTCTGTCTGGGCTGCTCGTTGTATTTCACGGTGGTGGCAAACAGCGTGTCGAAAACCGCCGCCTCAGTGACATCCAATTCCTCGGCTCCGCCGGCCAGCATCACTTGCTGCTTGCCAGCGCGAATCATTTCGAAGGCGTAACCGATTCCCTGGCTCCCCGACGTGCAGGCGCTGGAAGTCGTGACGATGCGCCCCGTGACACCGAAGAACACCCCGATGTTCACCGCCGCTGTATGCGCCATCATTTTCAGATAGGAATTGGCGGTAATCCCTTCCGTTGATTTTCGCAACAGCATCGTGGCGAAATCAGCCGTGGCGTTGGGACTGCCGGTGGAAGAGCCATAGGCAATTCCCAGCGCGCCGCTGGTAACCACGGGGTCGCCGAGCAAACCCGCATCCATCAATGCCAATTCACTGGCCCGCGTGGCCATCAACGCCACGCGCCCCATGCTGCGCGTCTGCTTGCGCGAATAGCGATCTGGCGGCAGATCAAATGCCATCGCCGGCGCGCCAACAGCGGTATTCAGACCGGCGAATTCGCGCCACTCGGGCATCACCTGAACTGCCGATTCACCCGCGCGCAGCCGCGCTGCGACCGTGCCCCAGTCATGCCCCAGGGGACTGATCGCCCCAACGCCGGTTACAACCACTCTGCTCAAGGAATCATTCCACCGTTCACCGAAATCACTTGGCGAGTGACATAGGACGCATCCTCACTCAGCAGAAAACTGACTACAGCCGCCACTTCCTGCCCAGTTCCCATGCGCCGTGCCGGGATCAACTTCAACGCCTCATCTCTGATCCGCTCATCGACCATCTCGGTGTCGATCAAGCCGGGCGCCACGCAGTTGACGGTAATGTTACGACTCGCCAACTCGACCGCCAACGCACGTGTGGCGCCAATGATACCGGCCTTGGAGGCACTGTAGTTGACTTGCCCGCGATTGCCCACAAGCCCCGACACCGATGCCAGCGTGACGATTCGGCCGGCCTTGCGAGCGCGAACCATCGGCATGATGAGCGGATTGAGTACGTTGTAAAAACCGTCGAGATTCGTGCGCAATACCTGATCCCACTCATTTGCCGTCATCCCGGCAAAGGTGGCGTCACGCGCAATGCCGGCATTGCACACAACACCGTAATAGCTGCCGTGGGCGGCAACATCCGCCAGCAGTGCCGCAGCGGCCGCCTCGCGATCAGCCACATCGAACATCAGCGCACGAGCGACGACGCCACGGTCGCGCAGTTCCCCGGCCACCTTGTTGACTTCATCGACTCTGCTGCGGCAATGCAGAATCACATCGTAGCCATCGCGGCCGCAACGCTCGGCGATGGCGCGGCCGATACCCCGGCTGGAGCCCGTGATCAGTACCGCACGACGCTCAGTCATGGTGCGCGCCTCGAATCACGGACATCGGATCACCGGGAGAAAATACAGTGATCACCGCAGACGCCACCTGCTCGCTGCCGTCAAACACCGCGCCAGTGAACTGGCCCAGACCGTCATCCAACTGGATCACCTTTCTGATTTCGATACGCAAAGTATGGCCGATATCGAGCCATGGCCGCCGGCAATCAAACCGGCCGCACCCCAGCAGGAAGCCGATGCGCGGCGCATCGCCGCGCAACCGCCCCTGATACCCGGCCCAGGCGGCTACCGCCTGGGCCATGCATTCCAGGCTCACCCAGGAGCCCACGCGCCCGTCGCGGCAGAACAGGCTGTCGGAGCCGAAGGACGTCGTCGCCACCAGAGTTTCCTCGTCTGCGGCGATCACGGTTTCCAGCAGGCACATATCCGCCTTCTGCGGAAGAAGATCCTCGGCGCACAAGTTCAGTTCGCTAGCCATTCGTCCGCTCCAGAATCAGCGCGGCATTGCTTCCGCCGAATGCAAACGAATTGCTCAACACACGCCGCGGTGGACGCTGCGCCCTGTGGCCCGGCGCAACGAGGTTCAAGGGTGGCAGAGCAGGATCGGCCTGCCCGTCCCACCAGTGCACGGGCAACGCACCCGAGTGGTGGTCGCGCAGCGTCTGCCAGCAGATCGCCGCCTCAATGGCCCCTGCCGCCCCGAGCGCGTGACCCGTCAGCGGCTTGGTCGAACTGCAAGGCACACTGGAGCCGAATACCGTCGTCACCGCCAGACTCTCCATTGCGTCATTCTGAACCGTCGCAGTGCCATGCAGATTGATGTAGTCGATATCCTCCGGTTGCAGACTCGCCATTTTCAACGCCGATCGCATCGCCAACACCGCACCGACGCCCCGTGGATCGGGCGCGGAAAAGTGATGCGCGTCGGAAGACTCGCCCCATCCAGCCAGCGCAATCTCCCCCGGTTCCCGGGAAATCAGAAACAACGCCGCGCCCTCACCCATGTTGATCCCGTCCCGGTTGACGCTCATCGGATTGCACGGCTTTGGGCTCACACATTCCAACGCCACGAATCCTGCCAGAGTGAATCGATTCAACGCGTCTGCGCCGCCGGCGAGCACCGCATCGAC
>JAITMN010000367.1 GCA_031277355.1 Nevskiaceae bacterium
CCGCCGCCAATGGGTATCGGCGCGGTGGGCACGATCAGCGCATAGCAGGCAATGCCATTGACGATGACGGCATCTGGCGAAGACAGCAACGCCAGCGCCGACACGCCGCCCTTGCCGCCGAAGTGACACCACACCGGACGCATCGCCTTGAGCTTGCGCTGATCGCGCTGCGAGAACAGCCGGGTGAATCGCGTTGCGGTGTCGTAGATCGTGCGCACGATCGGGATGCGGCTGACGATGGCGTCCACCAGATTCCCGAGCCATGCGGCCAGCCCGCGCTCCACCAGCAGGCCCAGCGCAAAAATCAGCGCCAGCGCAATGGCAAGGCCGACGAGATAGTCCATCCGCGAATTGCCGGAGTCGGTAAGCCCCAGGCCGCCCAGCAGGTGACCGAACAGGCTGTCGGGCCCCAGCCAGTCCACGATGAAGCGCACCGCCACGCCAACCAGCGCCACGGTAGCGATCAGCGGCATCGCCGCGAGCATGCCCGCGAGGAATGTGCGCGTCAGACGCCGCCGTATGCCGCGCGGTCCACGTTTGGCGGGGTTGCTGTTGGGGTCTTCGGTCATACCTTGCCTTCCTGATGCGCCAGTATGAACTATAATGCGGCAACGGCTCAGTTCAGGGTCGCTTTCGGGCAATCATGGCGTCCCAGCACATCTTCAAAGTCCTGTTCGTGAATCAAGGCAAGGTTTACGAAGTCTATGCGCGCAAGGTGAGTCACGGCGGGATGCCCGGATTCGTCGAGGTCGAAGAACTGGTGTTCGGCGAGCGTTCCACCGTCGTGCTCGATCCGGGTGAGGAGCGCATCAAGGCCGAATTTGCCGGCGTGAAACGCAGTTTTCTGCCGCTGCATCTGGTGCTGCGCATCGACGAAGTGACCAAGCGCGGGGCCAGCAAGATCAGCCAGTTTGAAGGCAATGTGGCGCAGTTCCCCACGTCGCTGTTCACGCCGCCGGCGGGAGAGCCGGGGCACAAGTCATAACGTGATCCTGCACCTGCCGGGCGCATCGGCCCACTCGAACTTCCGCATCGAAAAATTGCTGGCGCAATTGCGCGGCATCGAGCCTTCGGTGCGCGCGCTTTCCAGCCGCTATGTGCATCTGATCGACTGCGCCGCGCCGCTGACTGACGATGAACTCTCGCGGCTGCGGGCGCTGCTCACCTACGGGCCGCGCGAGGGCGATGCCCGCATCGACGCAGACGCCGCGCCGACCGCAGCAAACCGCCAGACCCTGCTGGTCACGCCGCGCCCCGGCACCACATCGCCGTGGTCGAGCAAGGCTACCGACATCGCGCAGGTATGCGGCCTTGCCAAAGTGCGCCGCATCGAACGCGGCGTCGAATTTCACATCGACGCCGCGCAGAGGCTTTCCGTCGATGTGCTGCAACGCATCGCCGCGCCGCTGCACGACCGGATGACCGATGCGGTGCTGCACGATGAAACCGCCGTGGCCGGCTTGTTCGCGCAGGCTGCGCCGCGTCCGCTTGCCACCGTTGGCCGCGACATCGCCACGCTGCGCGAAGCCAATCGCACGCTGGGGCTGGCGCTGAGCGAAGATGAAATCGCCTACCTTGCCGACAATTTCGCCAAACTTCAGTGCGATCCCACGGATGTGGAATTGATGATGTTCGCGCAGGCGAACTCCGAGCATTGCCGTCACAAGATTTTCAACGCCGAGTTCGTCATCGACGGGCAGCCGCAGCCGCGTTCGCTGTTCGCGATGATTCGCAACACGCATGCGGTGTCGCCGCAGGGCGTGCTTTCGGCCTATCGCGACAATGCTTCGGTGATCGAGGGTTGGCCGGGCAAGCGCTACTTCCCCGATCCTTCCACCGGCGTGTATGGCGCGCATGATGAATTCATCGACATCCTGATGAAGGTGGAAACGCACAACCACCCCACGGCCATTTCGCCGTTTCCCGGTGCGGCCACCGGATCGGGCGGTGAAATCCGCGACGAGGGCGCAACGGGGCGCGGCGCAAAACCCAAGGCGGGTCTGGTCGGCTACTCGGTGTCGAATCTGATGATTCCGGGCTATGAGCGGCCCTGGGAGCGCTCGCTGGGCAAACCTGATCGCATCGTCAGCAGTCTGGATGTGATGATCGAAGCGCCGCTGGGCGCGGCGGCTTTCAACAATGAATTCGGCCGGCCCTGCATCGCCGGTTACTTTCGCACTTTCGAGCAATGGAATTCGTCTTCGCGCGCGCGCGGCTATCACAAGCCCATCATGATCGCCGGTGGCGTGGGCAATGTGCGCCGCGAACATGTGGAGAAGGACGAAGTGCCGGTGGGCGCGCATCTGGTGGTGCTCGGCGGTCCGGCGATGTTGATTGGTCTGGGCGGTGGCGCGGCCTCGTCGATGGGCAGTGGCGATTCGCATGCGGAGCTTGATTTTGCCTCCGTGCAACGCGGCAATCCCGAGATTCAGCGCCGCGCGCAGGAAGTGATCGACCGCTGCTGGGCGCTGGGCGATGCGAACCCCATTCACCTGATTCATGACGTGGGCGCGGGTGGGTTGTCCAATGCGATTCCCGAAGCGGTGGCGCACAGTCATCGCGGCGCGCGTGTGGATTTGCGCGCGGTGCCCAATGCGGAGCCTGGCCTGTCGCCAATGGAAATCTGGTGCAACGAGGCGCAGGAACGCTATGTGCTGGTGATTGCCGAACAGGGCCTTGAACGCTTCGAGACCATTGCGCGGCGTGAACGCTGCCCGTTTGCGGTGGTGGGACGGCTCACCGACGATGGCCTGCTGCATGTGCAGGATGCGGTGTTCGGCAATGCGCCGGTGAATATGAATATCGACGTGCTGCTGGGCAAGCCGCCGCGCATGCGCCGCGACGTGAGCACGCAACCGCCCGATACGCACGCCTTGCAGTTTGACGGCATCGATCCGCGTGAAGCTGCGCTGCGCGTGTTGTCGCATCCGGCGGTGGCGGACAAGACCTTCCTCATCAGCATTGGTGATCGCAGCGTTGGCGGGCAAACCAGCCGCGATCAGATGGTGGGACCGTGGCAGGTGCCGGTGGCTGATGTGGCGGTGACGCTGAGCGATCACTTCCAGCACAGTGGCGAAGCGATGGCGATGGGTGAGCGCACGCCGCTGGCGCTGCTCGATCCGGCTGCCGCCGCACGCGTCGCGGTGGGCGAAGCGTTAACGAATATCCTCGCGGCGGATGTGGCGCGCTTGAGCGATGTTCGTTTATCGGCGAACTGGATGGCTGCTTGCGGCGAGCCGGGCGAAGACGCCGCGCTGTATGCAGCCGTGCGCGCAGTGGGCATGGAACTGTGCCCTGCGCTGGGCATTGCGATTCCGGTAGGCAAGGATTCGCTGTCGATGAAGACTGCGTGGCGCGATGGCGCGGCGGACAAGAGCGTGGTGGCGCCGGTGTCGCTGATCGTGTCGGCCTTCGCGCCGGTGAGCGATGTGCGCAACACGCTGACGCCGCTGCTGCGCACCGATCTCAACGACACTCGTCTGCTGCATGTGGATTTGGGCGCGGGCCAGCGGCGGCTGGGCGGTTCCATCTTTGCGCAGGTGTATGGTCAGTTGGGGCAGCACGCGCCGGACGTGGATCAACCCGCGCGTCTGGTGGCCTTTGCATCGGCGTTGCGCGCGGCGCGCGAGCGGCAATTGTTGCTGGCCTATCACGATATTTCCGATGGCGGGCTGCTGGCCTGTCTTGCCGAAATGGCCTTTGCTTCGCACTGTGGGCTGGATGTCCGCTTGCCGCAAACGCCCAGCGCGGCAGGCGATAACGACCTGCTCCCCGCTTTGTTCGCCGAAGAACTGGGCGCTGTCGTGCAGGTTGAAACACACCGCCTGCCCGAACTGATCGCACTGTTTGCCGCGCATGGCTTGGGCGATCTGACGCACGACATCGGTCATCCGCAAGCCGCGATGCACCTCACCTTCGTCTGCGGCGCTCAGCGCATCGACGCCTCGTGGGGCGATCTGCGCCGCGCCTGGAGCGAAACCTCGCATCGCATGCGTCTGCTGCGCGATGAGCCGCAATGCGCACGCGAGGAATTCGCCGCGCAGCTCGATGAATCCGATCCCGGCCTCACCGTGCGGCTCACCTTCGATCTGCAGCACGACATCGCCGCGCCCTACATCGCACGCGGCGCGCGGCCCAGGGTGGCGGTGCTGCGCGAGCAGGGCGTGAACAGTCAGGTGGAAATGGCCGCCGTGCTCGACCGCGCCGGCTTCGAACCGCACGACATCCACATGACCGACCTTCTCGGCGGCGCACGCGATCTGCGTGAATTTGCCGGCCTGATCGCCTGCGGCGGCTTTTCTTACGGCGACGTGCTGGGCGCAGGCGAGGGCTGGGCCAAGTCCATCCTGTTCCACGATCGCACGCGCGCGATGTTCGAAACCTTCTTCGCGCGCAGCGATACCTTCTCGCTGGGCGTGTGCAATGGCTGTCAGATGATGGCCGCGCTGAAGGAATTGATTCCGGGCACGGCGCACTGGCCGCGCTTCGTGCGCAATCGCGTGGAGCAATTCGAGGGGCGCGTCAGTCTGGTTGAGATCATGCCTTCGGCTTCGGTGCTGCTCGATGGCATGGCGGGGTCCGTGCTGCCGGTGGTGGTGTCGCATGGCGAGGGCCGCGCCGAGTTCGGCCGCCCCGCGCAGCAGTCGGCGCTGGTCGGCGCGAACCAGATCGCGTTGCGCTATGTCGACGGCAACCTTCGAACCGCAACCACTTACCCCGCCAACCCCAACGGCTCGCCGCTGGGCATCGCCGCAGTGACCAGCGCCGATGGCCGCGTGCTGATCACGATGCCGCATCCGGAGCGCTGCTGGCGCGTGGCGCAGAATTCCTGGCATCCGGCGTCCGCCGGAGAGTTCTCGGGATGGATGATGCTTTTTCGCAACGCCCGCAGATTCGCGGGTTGATTGAACAATACATTCATCTCGTGTGACGCACGTCACATAGTTCGGATTAACGTTAAAAAAAAGTTAATTTCCTGCGAATCTGGCGCGTTTGCTTTCAGCCGATGCGCTGTTGTAGGCTGTGCCGCCGTGGCGTTGCATATATGCAACAAACTGAACCCATTCTCAACCACGAGCAGGAGTACCCGTCATCCATGAACAGCAAGATTCACACGTCCGTTCGCAGGGCCGTGGCCCTGTCCGTGCTCACCGCATCCGCACTGACGCTGGCCGCACCGGCCTTCAGCGCGGACGACGGCGGGCTTGAAGAAGTCGTCGTCACGGCGCAGTTCCGCGAGCAGCGTCTGCAAGACACGCCGATTGCAATCACGGCCGTCACGGCGGAATTGCTCGACGCGCGCAACCAGACCAGCCTGACGCAAGTGGCCGCGCAGGCCCCGAACGTCGTGCTCACCGAAACCGGCGGCGCGTTTGGTCCCGGCATGGCCGCGCGTATTCGCGGTATCGGTCAGGCGGACTACATCGCCGCGCTGGAACCGGGTGTGGGCATCTACGTCGATGACGTGTACTACCCCAGTCTCACCGGTGCGAACTTCGATCTGCTCGATCTGGAGCGCGTGGAAGTGCTGCGCGGTCCGCAGGGCACGCTGTCGGGCCGTAACGCGATTGGCGGCGCGGTGAAGATGTATTCGGTGAAGCCGCAGGGCGATGGCACGGGCAGCATCCGCGCCACCTACGGTTCGCGCAGCCTGCTCGATCTGCGCGGCATGGGCGACTTCGCGCTGGTGCCGGACTCATTGTTCGTGCGCGTATCGGGTGTGTCGCGCAAGCAGAACGGCTATGTGGACATCATCGACTACGGTTGCGCCTTCCCGGATTCGGGTATCCCTCACTACGCGCTGCGCGATGCGCGCGACAACTGCTACAACGGCAGCGAGGGCGGCAAGGATTACAGCGCGGGCAG
>JAITMN010000021.1 GCA_031277355.1 Nevskiaceae bacterium
GGCAGCGCCGTGCCGCTGACCAGCGTCACGGCGGACGGCTGGCTGAATTGACGCGACAGCAGGAAGCCGCCGATCAGCGCGGCCAGGGCGATCAGCGCGAAGCTGATGAGGGAGGCAGGTTTGGACACCAGCGGATTATCACACGGTACGCGCACGCGGCCGGCACGGACTGTGCAGCAGGCGCTGCGCAGCGCCACGCGACGCCTCACCGCCGCGAAATTGCACTATGGACAGGGCACCGCGCGCCCCGTGGACGACGCCGCCGCGCTGCTCGCGCATGCGCTGCGATTGACGCGTCCGCTGGGCGAGCGCGATCTGCCGCGCACGCTGTCCGCCGCTGCCGAAGCGCGCTTCAACGACCTGCTGCAACGGCGTATTCACGAGCGCATCCCGGCCGTCTATCTCACGCAGCGCAGTTGGTTCGCCGGTCTGCCGATGCACGTGGACCCCCGCGCGCTGGTCCCGCGTTCACCGATTGCCGAGCTGATCGAAGCGCGTTTTTCGCCGTGGATCGACCCGGCCCGCGTGCGCAACATTCTGGACGTGGGTACCGGCGGCGGCTGCATCGCCATCGCCTGCGCGGTGGCGTTCCCGCGTGCGCGCGTGGATGCGGCGGACATCAGCCCCGAAGCCTTGGCCGTGGCGCGCATCAACCGGCGATTGAACGGCGTGCAGCGGCGCGTGCGGCTGCTGGAGTCCAACTATTTCTCGGCGCTGGGGCAAGCCCACTACGATATCATTGTCAGCAATCCGCCCTATGTTGGCGATGCGGAATACCGGAGCCTGCCGGCCGAATATGCGCATGAGCCTTCCGGTGCGTTGCAGTCGGGGCGCGATGGCATGGACGCGGTGCGTGTGCTGTTGCGCGAGGCTGCGTCACACCTGCGGCCGGAGGGAGTGCTGATCGTCGAAGTGGGCAATACCGATGTGCGCGTGCGCCGCGAGTATCCGCGATTGCCCTTTGTGTGGCTGGAGTTCGCGCGGGGCGGCGGCGGTGTGTTTGTGCTCACCGCCGAGCAGTTGCAGCGCGCTTGAAGATAGGGAGAAGCAGTGTCAGGTAACAGTATCGGCCGGTCCTTCGTCGTCACGACCTTTGGCGAAAGTCATGGTCCGGCGCTGGGCTGCATTGTCGATGGCTGCCCGCCGGGGCTTGAGCTGTCGGAGGCCGACTTCCAGACCGACATCGACCGCCGCCGCACTGGCGCTTCGCAGTTCACCAGCCAGCGCCGCGAGGCCGACGCGGTGCGCATTCTCTCCGGCGTGTTCGAGGGCCGCACCACCGGCACGCCGATTGGCCTGCTGGTGGAAAACACCGACGCCCGTTCGCGCGATTACGACAAGATCAAGGACCGCTTCCGGCCCGGTCATGCCGACTACACCTACCAGCAAAAATACGGGCTGCGGGACTATCGGGGCGGTGGCCGTTCCTCCGCCCGCGAGACGGTGATGCGCGTGGCCGCCGGCGTGATTGCGCGCAAGTTTCTGGCGCAGCGGCTGGGCGTGCGCATCTACGGCTACGTCAGTCAGGTTGGCGAGTTGGTGCTGGAACCTCGCGACCCCGCCGCCGCCTACGACAACCCTTTCTTCTGTCCCGATCCTTCTCGTATCAAAGAGTTGGAAGATTATGTTTGGAAGATACGTGAAGATCGCGATTCGATTGGCGCGAAGCTCACCGTGATCGCCAGCGGCGTTCCGGCGGGGCTGGGCGAGCCGGTATTCGACCGGCTGGACGCCGACATTGCCCACGCGCTGATGAGTATTCAGGCGGTGAAGGCGGTGGAGATCGGCGATGGCGTGGCCGTGGCCGCGCAGCGCGGCAGCCAGCACCGCGACGAACTGACGCCGCAGGGCTTTGCCTCCAACCACGCCGGCGGCGTGCTGGGCGGCATCTCGTCGGGGCAGGACATCATCGCCCACGTCACGCTGAAGCCCACTTCCAGCATTCAGGTTCCGGGCCGCACGGTGGACCTCACCGGCGCGCCGGTGGAGGTGGTCACCACTGGCCGCCACGACCCCTGCGTCGGCCTGCGCGCCACGCCCATTGCCGAGGCGATGTTGGCGCTGGTGCTGATGGATCACACCTTGCGCCATCGGGCGCAGAACGCGGATGTGCGATCATCCGCACCGGCTTTCACTACTAGAGGATCAGAATGAGCAAGGGTTGGAACGTCGCGGTGCTGGGTGCTACCGGACTGGTTGGCGATACGATGATCAATGTGCTCGAAGAACGGGACTTCCCGGTCAAGGAGCTGTTCCCGCTGGCGAGCAATCGTTCGCTGGGCAAGTCCGTGCAGTTTCGCGGCAAATCCTGGCCCGTGCTCGACGTGGAAACCTTCGACTTTTCCAAAGCCGACATCGGCCTGTTTTCCGCGGGCGCGGAGGTGTCGGCCAAGTACGCGCCGATTGCCGGTGCGGCCGGCTGCGTCGTCATCGACAACACCTCGCAGTTTCGCTACCAGGAAGACATCCCGCTGGTGGTGCCGGAGGTCAATCCGCAGGCCATCGCGCAGTATCGTCGGCATGGCATCATCGCCAATCCGAACTGCTCGACGATTCAGATGCTGGTGGCGCTGAAGCCGATTTACGATCTGGCGGGCATCACGCGCATCAACGTGGCCACCTATCAGTCGGTGTCCGGCGCGGGCAAGGAAGCGGTGGACGAACTGGCGAGCCAGACGGCTGCGCTGCTGAACGGTCAGGACATCGAAGCCAAGGTGATCGCCAAGCAGATCGCCTTCAACTGTGTGCCGCAGATCGACAAATTCCAGGACAACGGCTACACCAAGGAAGAGATGAAGATGGTCTGGGAGACCCGCAAAATCTTCGGCGATCCTGAAATTCGCGTGAACGCCACGGCGGTGCGCGTGCCGGTGTTCTTCGGACATTCGGAGGCCGTGCACATCGAAACCCGCCGCAAGATCACCGCCGAGCAGGCGCGTGCGCTGCTGACCAAGGCCCCCGGCGTTACCGTGCTGGATGAGCGCAAACCCGGCGGATATCCCACGGCAGCTACCGAGGGCGCGAACCACGACACGGTTTATGTGGGCAGAATCCGCGAGGATATCTCGCACGAACTGGGGCTCGACCTGTGGGTCGTGTCCGATAATGTCCGCAAGGGCGCGGCGACCAACAGCGTGCAGATAGCGGAAATTTTGGTTCGCGAGTACTTGTAGGTTAAGTTTGTCATGCCGCGAAGCGGTCTTTAGGGAGTCCTGATGCGACTGAGAGCGCCGAGTGCCGCCCCCGTCTTGCTGGCGTTGCTGCCGGGCATGTCCTTTGCGTTGGGGCTGGGAGACATCCAGCTCACCTCAAGGCTCAATGCCCCGCTGGATGCGCAAATCGAGGTTCTGGGGGCCACGCCCGAGGAAGTGGCGCAGTTGCGCGTGCAGATGGCTTCGCGCGATCTGTTCAGCCGCTATGGCCTTGATTATCCCAACTACTTTTCGGGCATCAACGTCGCGTTGACGCGCAGCGCCGATGGGCGCGACGTGATCCGCCTGACCTCCGATGCGCCGATCACCGAGCCCTTCGCCACGCTGCTGATCGAAGCCAGTTCGGCGCGCGAGCGCATCATCCGCGAATACACGGTGCTGTTTGATCCGCCGGTGTTTGCGCCGACGGCTGCCGCTGCGGCGGTTGCGCCGGTGGCCGCTCCGGTGGCAGGGGCGGGGGATCGCAGCGGGGAGATTGCGCGTCCGGTTGAGACGGCACCGCCGCCCGCGCCGCCTCCGGCGCAGGTGGCTGCTCAGCGTCCCGCGCCGCCGCCCGCTGCGGGCAATGCGGGCGGCACCTACACCGTGCGTTCGGGCGATACGCTCTCGCGCATCACGCAGCAGATGGCGGTTGATCCGGCGCAGCGCGATGCGGCGATGATTGCGATTTTCCGCGCCAATCCGGCGGCGTTCGACGACAACATCAACCTGCTGCGTTCCGGCGCGGTGCTGCGTCTGCCCGATGCGGCGGAGGTGGCGGCGGTGGATCGCGGCGAGGCGGCGCAGGAGGTGCGGCGTCAGTCTGTGGCCTGGTCCAATCGCAGCACGGGTTCGGCCTCAGCGGTGGCGTCGAACAATGCGCGCCTGCAACTGGTTGCGCCCACCGGCACGGGGCAGGCCGGCGGGGTTGACGATGGCGGCGGTGCGCGCAATGGCGCTGGCGGCGGCAATGGCGGCGCGGCTGGCGGCGACGCCCAGGCCCAGGCCGAAGCTCAAGCGCAGGTACAGGCGGCGAACGAGCGGGCCACACAGCTTGAAGCCGAGCTGGCCGAAACTCGGCGTCTGCTGCAGCTGCGCGACGAGGAACTGGCGCGATTGCAGGCCGCTTCCGGTCAGCAGGTTGCCCAGGATCAAACCTCGCCTGCGGAGCAGGTTTCCGAGACGGCGCCCGTCACCGACGTGACGCCTGCGCCCGAGCCTTCGCCCGGCCTTCTCGGCATGCTGCGCCGCTACTGGTACGCGCCGGCGGCGCTGCTGGTGTTGGCGCTGGTCTGGGTGGCGGTGCGCGCGAGGCGTCGCCGCGAGGAGGAGCTGAGCTTCGAGTCCGACCTGCAACCCTTCGTCGACGAACCGCCGCGCTCGGTGAGCCGCGTCAGCGCGTCGAACACGCTGCCGTTGTACCGGCCGGCCGACTCCAAGGAGCAGGCCATCGTCGTGGAGGAAACCAGCACGTCGCTGCGCCCGCTGCCGCTCGGCGCTGCCGCGTCGGTTGCCGAAGACGCCGTGACGATCGCCGCGCCCACTACCGCCGCTTCCGCGCCGGTCGTCGACACCACCGGCGTGCTGGCGCAGGGCGATGCACTGGCCGAAGCCGATTTCCACATGGCCTATGGTCTGTACGATCAGGCTGCCGATCTGGTGCGTCAGGCCATCGACCACGAGCCGCAGCGCCGCGATCTGAAAATCAAACTGCTTGAGATTTATTCGATCTGGGGCAACAAGGCGCAATTCCTGCAAGTGGCGCATGAACTGGCCCGCTCGCGGGATCAGGCCGAGCCCGGCGAATGGGAAAAGATCGTCATCATGGGCAAGCAGCTTGCCCCCGAAGACCCGCTGTTTGCGCAGTCCACTACGGGCATGGGCCGAAGCGGCGTCGATCTGAATCTGGAAGGTGCGCAGAATCAGGTTGATCTGGATTTCAAGACCGAACCGACCGTGTCGACGTCCAAGCCCTATGCGCCGGTGGACCTCGATCTGGGTTCGGCGCTGGTCGAAGCGCTGGGTGACGGGGATTCCAGCAGCGCCACGCCGCTGGATTTCACGCTCGATGATCCCTCGCGCGGCGATGACGTGGCCCATATCGCCGACATGACGCAGCAGGCGCCGCGATACACGCCGCGCGCCGACGACTATCACGACCACGACACGGTGCGGTTCACCTCAAGCGCCGACACCTCCGAGCAACCCGTGCTCGATCCGCGTCAGGCGGTGCGGCAAAGGCTCGATGAGCGGCCGACCTCGCTTCCGCCCGATCAGACGGCCGAGCTTGCGCTGGATGATCTGGGCCTTGATCTGGGCCGGCTCGAAAACACCGGCGTGGAGCTTCGGGCATTGGACGACACGGGCCTCACGCAAATGCTCGATGGCGTGGATTCCCCGACGCTGAACGCAGGCTTGGGCGACACTTCCCGCGAGTTGCTTTCGCCCGCCGAACTGATGCCCGAGCCGATCTCGTCCACCGCCGAGACGGGCACGAACCCGCTGCTGCCGATGGGCGATGATCTGGACTTCGATCTGGGCGCATCCGATGCATCGCCCGGCGCCACGCCCGACATCGACAGCACGGGCCGCTTCGACAACACCCAGCGTTTTGCAGCGCCGGATTTTCTGTTCGACGATGCCACCGAGCACGATCTGGAATCCATCACGATGAGCGAGGTGGGCACGAAGCTCGATCTGGCTCGCGCGTACATGGACATGGGCGACCCCGACGGCGCGCGCAGCATCCTGAACGAAGTGCTTCAGGAAGGATCGCCCGCGCAGAAGCAGGAGGCCCAGCGCCTGATCGATTCGATCCCCGGCTGACGCATGAACCGGATTGCCGTCGGCATCGAGTACGACGGCGGCGGCTATGCGGGATGGCAGGCGCAGCCGGGTTTGCCTGCGGTGCAAACGCAGGTTGAAGCCGCGTTGTCGCGCGTGCTCGATCATGCGGTGGAAGTCACCGCCGCCGGTCGCACCGATGCCGGCGTTCACGCTCACGCGCAGGTGGCGCATCTGCAATCCACCGCGATTCGCAGTGAACGCGCGCTGGTGCTGGGCGCGAACACCTATCTGCCCGAAGGCATTGCGCTGCGCTGGGCGCGTCATGTGCCGGGGCACTTTCACGCGCGTTACAGTGCGCTGTCGCGCAGCTATCGCTACTGCATCTTGAATCGCTCGGCGCGTGGTCCGCTGTCGCGCGGGCGCGTGGCCTTCATTCATCGCCGGATGGAAGTCGAACCGATGCGCGAGGCCGCCGCGTTGCTGCTGGGTACGCATGATTTCAGTTCCTTTCGTGCCGCCGAATGTCAGTCGCGCTCGCCGGTGCGCGAGTTGACGCGCATCGCCGTGGGCCGCGCCGGTGACTTCGTCGTGATCGAAGTCACCGCCAATGCCTTTCTGCATCACATGGTGCGCAACATCGCCGGATTGCTGATATTCGTGGGGCAGGGGCAGGCTGAGCCGACGCTGGCCGCCGAACTGCTGGCGGCGAAGGATCGCCGTCTGGCCCCGGCCACCGCTCCGGCGCAGGGGCTTTACCTGTGGAGCGTGCGTTATCCGGAAGGATTCGGCCTTCCCGTCGATTCCGATATGATGCGCGGACCCGCCGGTTGTCCCGGTGACCTGCTCGATAGCCAACTGCCGGAATAGCCATGTCGTGGTTTGAGAAAATTGTCCCCTCGCGCATCAAGACCGAACGCCGCGTGCGCTCGGTGCCCGAAGGGTTGTGGATCAAGTGCCCGGCCTGCGATGCGGTGCTGTATCGCGCGGAGCTGGAGCGCAATCTGTTCGTCTGCCCCAAGTGCAGCCATCACATGCGCATCCGCGCACGCGAACGGCTGGCGAAGTTTCTCGATGCCGGCAGCGGCGTGGAGATTGGCGCGGCGGTGTTGCCGGAAGACCCGCTGAAGTTTCGCGACAGCCGCAAGTACAAAGACCGCCTTGTGGCTGCGCAAAAAGCCACCAGCGAGAAAGACGCGCTGATTGCGATGGCCGGCCGTCTGCACGATCAGCCCGTCGTGGCCTGCGCGTTCGAGTTCGCCTTTCTCGGCGGGTCGATGGGCGCGGTGGTGGGCGAGCGTTTTCATCGTGCGGTGGACTACTGCATCGAAGACAACGCGCCGCTGGTGTGCTTCTCCTCGTCGGGCGGTGCGCGGATGCAGGAGGCGTTGCTGTCGCTGCTGCAAATGGCCAAGACCAGCGCGGCGCTGGCGCGACTGGCGCAGCATCATCTGCCGTATATCTCGGTGCTGGCCGATCCCACTACCGGCGGCGTGTCGGCGAGTTTGGCCATGCTGGGCGATATCAACATCGCCGAGCCGCGTGCGCTGATCGGCTTTGCCGGGCCGCGCGTGATCGCGCAGACCGTGCGTGAAACGCTGCCCGAAGGTTTTCAGCGCAGCGAATTTCTGGTGGAAAAAGGCGCGATCGATCTGATCATGGACCGGCGCGACATGCGTGATTCCATCGCGCGGTTGCTGCGCCTGCTACAGCAACAGCCTGCATTGGCCGACGCGGATTGATCAAAGCCCGCGCATGACCGGGGGGCGTCACCTCGCCGAGTGGCTCGCGTTGCAAGAGGGCGTGCACGGCACGGCCATCGACCTGGGCCTCGATCGCGTGCGCGCCGTTGCGCAGCGCCTGGAACTGCTGCCGTTCGCGCCGCGCAGCATCATCGTGGCGGGCACGAACGGCAAGGGTTCCACGGTTGCCTGTTTAACGCAGTTGTTGCGAGCGCAGGGCGCAACGGTGGGCAGCTTCACGTCGCCGCATCTGCTGCGATACAACGAGCGCATCCGTGTGAATGGCGCGGAAGTTTCCGATACACAGATCGTCGCGGCGTTTGAAGCCATCGAAGCTGCGCGCGGCGATATCACGCTGACCTTCTTCGAATTCAACGCGCTGGCCGCGTTGTGGATATTCGCGCAGCGCGGCGTGCAGTTCGCGGTGCTGGAGGTGGGGCTGGGCGGGCGTTTGGATGCGGTGAACATCGTTGATGCCGAAGCGTCGGTGGTGTGTTCGATTGGCCTCGATCACGCCGACTGGCTGGGTTCGGACCTCGATGGCATTGCGCGTGAGAAAGCAGGCGTGTTTCGCCGTGATCAGTGGGTGGTGCTGTCTGATCCTTCGATGCGGCCGGCGGTGGAGCTTGAAGCGCAGCGCATCGGCGCAAGGGTGCTGAAGGCCGGCAGGGATTTTCACTGGCAGCAGGGCGGGGATGGGGATTCGTGGAGTTACATCGGCGCGGCGCGGCGCTTTGATTCGCTGAGGTTGCCTGCGCTGCGAGGGCAGGTGCAGTTGGCGAATGCGGCGGCGTCGATCACGACGCTGCTGGGGCTTGGCGTTGACTTGCAGGCCGCGCATATCAATCGGGCCTTGCCGCGTCTGCGGCTGCCGGGGCGTTTTCAGATCATTGCCGGGCCGGTGGAATGGATACTCGACGTGGCGCACAACGAGCCGGCGGCGGCGGTGCTGGCGGGCAATCTGCGCGCACGCGCCTGCGCGGGCCGCACGCTGGCGGTGGCGGGGATCCTGGGCGACAAAGACGTCGATGCGATTGCGCGCGAGTTGGCCCCGGTGGTGGATCAGTGGGTTCTGTGCGGGCTTGATGTGCCGCGTGGTCTCGATGCTTCGGCGCTGCGTGGGCGCTCGCCGGTGTTTCAGGCCGCGCATGAGGCTTCGGATGTGCGCGCCGGCATGGAATTGGCGGCGCAGCTTGCCCGGCCCGGCGACCGCATCGTCGTCTGCGGCTCGTTTCTGACGGTGACGCCGGCGCTTTGCCTGCTTGGTCTATACTGATGGATCAGTGGAAACGCATCTGAAAGAGCGCTTGACCGGCGGATTGATTCTGGTTGCGCTGCTCGTGATCGTGGCGCCGGAGATATTGCGAGGTCCGGCGGCAGAGCAGCCCGCGCCGGAACAGGACGTTGTCGCGGATACGGACGGTCCGCCG
>JAITMN010000032.1 GCA_031277355.1 Nevskiaceae bacterium
ACCGGAACGCGGCGCGGCGCATTTGTTGGCGAAGGTGGAGGCCGGTTGGAAGGCGTCGGCCACATAACTATCGGTGGGCGGGGGATTGCCGCCGCTGGGAGGTGGCGGGGGAGTACCACCACTGGGTGGCGGATTGGTTGAACCGCCCGAGTCACCGCCGCCGCCGCAAGCCGAAAGCAGAGCCAGCGCCAGTACCATTGCCGTGAAGCCGCGAAAACCGATGGACATGGAAACCTCTCTCTCAACAGCACACACGACGTGCTGGCCCGAACGCGCCGAAGCCTTCAAGCTTGCACGCCTCGTGTGTCCAAAAATTTGCAAAGTCGCCCTCGATACGCCGCTGCGACGGCTGTTTGATTATTGCATCAAGGTTAATCAGGCAATCCCTGAAACGCTCGCGCGGCCGCCCGAGCCGGGCATGCGGGTGTTGGTGCCATTTGGCCGGCAAAAACTGGTCGGCATCGTCGTCGAATTGGCGGCGAACAGCGAGCTTCCGGACGAAAAACTCCGCCCCGTTCTGGAAGTGCTGGACACCACGCCACTGCTGGATGCGCCGCTGCTGGAATTCCTGCGCTGGGCGGCCGATTACTACCATCATCCCGTGGGGCAGGTCATCGCCACGGCGCTGCCGAAGCTGCTGCGCGAGGGGCGCGATCCGCGCGAGAAGGCCCGAGGGAAACGAGCGACGGCGCAAGGGGTGACGGCCCCAGCAGCCCATCGCGGCAGCGCAGAGCCGCTGGCGCTCGGCGTGGCACAACAAGCCGCGCTCGACGCCATCACCGCTCACCTCAATTCCCCCGGCGCGTTCCTGCTCGACGGCGTCACCGGCAGCGGCAAGACGGAGGTGTACCTGCGCATCGTCGAAGCCGTGCTCGCACGCGGCGGCGGCGCGCTGGTGCTGTGCCCCGAGATCGGCCTGACGCCGCAACTGGTCGAACGCTTCCGCGCCCGCTTCGACCTGCCCATCGCCTCGCTGCACTCGCAACTGACCGACCGCGAACGCATGCGCGCCTGGCACAGCGCCGCCAGTGGCGCAGCGCGCATCGTGATCGGCACGCGCTCGGCAGTGTTCACGCCCGTGCCTGCGCTTGGCGTGATCATCGTTGACGAAGAACACGACGCCTCCTACAAACAGCAAGACGGCGGCTTTCGCTACTCGGCACGCGATCTGGCGGTGCTGCGCGCGCAGCGCTTGGGTATTCCCGCCGTGCTGGGTTCGGCCACGCCTTCTTTTGAATCGCTGCGCAACGTGGCTCTGGGCAAATTCACGCGACTGGCGCTGCCCGCACGCGCCGGCGCTGCGGTGGAGCCGCGCGTCAGCTTGATCGACCTGCGTGCGCAGGCCGTGCATCGCGGCATCGCCGTGCCGCTATTGCTCGCGATGGACAAACACCTGGCCGATGGCGGACAAGTGCTGCTGTACCTGAACCGGCGCGGCTATGCGCCCACGCTGCTGTGCACGGGCTGCGGCTGGATTGCGCCCTGTCGCAGTTGCGATGCGCGGATGACGGTGCATCAGCGCAGCGGCCGCCTCGCCTGTCATCACTGCGGCGCGGATGAACCATTGCCGAAGCGTTGTCCGCGCTGCGGTTATCCGGTGCAGAGTTTGGGCCACGGCACCGAGCGCGTGGAAGAAACGCTGGCCGAACGCTTCCCCGGCGTTGCAATCGAACGCTTCGACCGCGACGTGCTGCGCGCCGCCGGTTCGCTGGAAGCGGCCATCGAGCGCGTGAAGTCCGGCGACGCGCGCATCCTCGTCGGCACGCAGATGCTGACGAAGGGCCATCACTTTCCCGATGTCACGCTGGTCGGTGTGTTGAACGCGGATCAAAGCCTGTTCTCCACGGACTTTCGCGCCGGTGAACGGCTGGCGCAAACCCTGGTGCAAGTGGCCGGACGCGCAGGCCGCGCGGATCGTCCCGGTGAAGTGCTGATCCAGAGCCAGTATCCGGATCATCCGCTGCTGCAAGTGCTGCTCAACGAAGGCTACGCCGCCTTCGCCGCCCGCGCGCTGCCCGAACGCGAAGATGCGCAGTGGCCGCCGTTTGGACGGCTGGCGCTGGTGCGCGCATCGAGCACGAAGCCGGAAGGCGCGCTGGAATTTCTGCGCGCAGCGGCGGCGATGGCAACAGACAACGGCAGCGCTGCCCTGCCCCGCTTCGTGCATCTGCGCGGCCCCGGGCCTGCTGCAATGCTGCGCCGGGCCGGCCGCTATCACGCGCAGTTGCTGATCGAGAGCGCGCACCGCGCACCGTTACAGACATTTCTTGAAGATTGGCTGCCGAAAGTCGAAGCGCTGCGCATGCCCAGCGGACTGCGCTGGTCGCTGGACGTGGACCCGCTGGAAGTGTTCTGACTGGAACCCGACGCGATGTGCTTGTCGGCGTGACCGTCTCGGCTCAGAATGGCCGTGGGCTGCCAAAGAACAACGAACGGTAAGGATGAGGGCTTTCGATATGCTTCGCCCGTTCTGTGTTTGGATGCTGTGTCTGATATCCGCGCTGACGGCCGCCACGGGGGCCACCGCCGAAACCTCGGCTACCGCGCAGTTGCTGCCGCTGGCCCGCATGTCGACCTTCGAGATCGTGGTGCCGAAGGTCGAGCCGGCGTATATCAAGTATGAGAAAGCGCTGCCGCTGGAATTACTATCGTTCACCGAGCGCAACGACAAATTCTGGTCCATTGGCACAGCCTTCGCCATAGGCGACAACACCTATGTCTCGGCGGCCCATGTGCTGATCTCCGGTTTGGGAAGCGGTCTTGGGCAGCCCGCTCTGCGCGATGCCGAAGGCGGCATTCACGCCATTGATCGCATCCTCAAACATTCCATGCACGAGGATTACATCGTCTTCAGCGTGCGGGAGCCGCTTGCGTCGCAGGCGCTGAGCGCCGAAACGGCGCCAACGGTTGGGTCGGCCGTTTATGCCGTTGGCAATGCGTTGGGAGAAGGCGTAGTGATCCGCGACGGATTGCTGACATCGCAGACTCCCGAGGAGCAGGACGGACGCTGGAAGTGGCTGCGATTCTCCGCCGCCGCTTCGCCGGGTAACAGCGGCGGCCCGCTGCTGGATTCCGTCGGCCGTGTCATCGGCCTGATAACGGCCAAGTCGCCCAATGAAAACCTGAACTACGCATTGCCAATCGAGCGCGTGTTGAATGGATCATCGAGCGCATCGACCGTCGATGTGCGCGCATCCTTCGGGCTGCCGATCCTGCGTGGGCAGATCGTGGAAACCTACGATGGCGGCTTCGCGCTGCCGCTCGACTGGAAGGGTTTTACCGAGGCCGTGCTCACACAGCAGCAGCGTCAATACGCCACAGCGCAGCGCCGGCTGCTGGAACAGGAGACGCGCAACCTGCCGCCACAGGGCAATTTCGCGCGCGTGGCAGCCACACTCGACACGTCTGCAACGCATGCGCTGCTTGTTCAGCAGGACGATGATTCCTGGGGTTTGGAGCAAGCCGACGACAGCGAGGACATCGAGTTGCCCAATGACGGAAAGCTCTGGCTGGGCCATGTGGACGAGATCCTGATGTACCGCATCGCTCGTTCGGACGCGACAGCAGATTTTTACCAGGACGCCAGCGGTTTCATGGATACGCTGCTGCGCGGCATGAAGTTTCCGCGCGTCGTTGGCACTCAGGCCATACGCATCACTTCACTGGGACCGCCACAGGACGAACGTCAGGTGCGTGATCGTTTCGGACGTGTCTGGCAAGTGCGCAGTTGGGCGCTCGGATTCACAGACCTGGAATTCGTTACGTTTTCATTGCCCACGCCGGAAGGCTACGCAGGAATGCTGCATGTGGCCACTGCGCTGACGCGCGAGTCCGTGCGCGAGAAATTGGCGCTGATGGCCGATTACACGCAGGTGGCCTATCGCGGCACCTATGCACAATGGCGAAACTGGCTGGCAAACCGTGCGCTGCGGCCTGCGTTTCTGCAGGAAAGCATGCTGACTGTCGATGGTGATCGAGGGCTGTCCGCCGACCTTGCCGGATTGAAGGCCAGAGTCACGCCGCAGGTGATCCGTGTTGGCGATGACAGCCCCATCTCGGTGTTGATGGGTTTCGGTCAAAAGGGCGCTGAACTGACATGGTCGCCACAGGGACTGCTCGTGGACGACAAGCGTGACCAGCCCTCGTTCATACAGATACTCACGCAACCTCGCCCTTCATCCGGCGCGGGCACGCGCGCGCAGGAGCGTTGGAACAAGCTGGCAGAGAAAAGCGGTGAGTATTCCGGCGAGCCGCGCCACGGGCAGCAATTCGACTCATTCTGGACTCGCAGTGTGCTGGGTGATTCCAGCGGTGACCGCCTGATCGAAGTGGTGATGACATTGCGGGAAAAATCGTTGCTGCCGCGTCAGGTGACCGAGCGTCGCGATGAACTGCTGGCGGGGATCGAACTGCTGGAGACGCCGCGATGAGCCGTGCTGGTTTTCGAGCCGGGCTCCTGCTGGCGGCGTTTGCCGCAGTCTCGTCGCTGACGCAGGCGGCGGCTGGCGATGCTCCGCAGCCAGAGTTGCAAAACTTGGGATCGCGAACGCTGTATCTGCGTTCGCTGCAAGAGGCCGATGGAGCCCTTGAAGTGTTGCACAAGCTGGCGTGGGTCTTGCCCGAAGGGGTTGGCCCGCAGGCTGTGGATTCGGCTGGCAATAGCTTGTCTAAAGATATGTCCGAGATTGTGCTTCGTGAGGATGTCGTAGCGGCCATTGCTGCGGCCCGGGCCACCGCCGAGCAGACCCTGGCAGAGGATTCCCAGGCAGACCCCGTTACCGTGCTGCAGCCGATGGCCAAGCTTCTGGTGGGCGAGATGATCCGGGTGAATCTGCTGGGTATGGCCTGGCAAATGCTGCCCGACTTCCAGCGCACCCACATGGGGCTCATCGATCCCCTGCTTGATCGCCTGCCGGAAAGCGACCGTGCTGCGTATCGGCAGCGCCTGCCAGACATCGACACACTCATCGCACAGGCGCGGCAATTGGCGGCTGCCCCGGATGTTCCGGCGTTGTTGAATCCCGCATCGCCGCTGATGCAGGCCGTGAATGGGGCTGGCGACACCTACAACCAGATGCGAGAGGAGCTGGCGCAGCGCCGGATGGACGAGAAGGCCGCGTCGCCGGACGCTCCGTGGCATGAGCGCAGCAGCGCTTGCCCGGAACCAGTCGAACCGAAGAGCTCGGACGCAGGCTTGTCGGTCCGGCGTTCAGCGGACGTGGGGACTTTCTATCCGCCACAAATGCAGCGTCATGGCGTTTCGGGCCTTGTCCGGGTGGAGCTCACCGTTTCGAGCAGCGGATGTGTGACGCAGGTGCGTGTGGCCGAATCCTCGGGTGCGGCAGAGTTGGATGCCGCCGCCGAGCAGGTCGCATTTGCGACGGAATTGTTTCCGGCAAGCAAGAATGGGCAGGCAGTTGAAGTGCGGGTCATCTTGCCGGTGCGATTCAGCTTCATGCCTCCGCCGCCAGAGTGACCCATAGCTGACCAGCTTCAAAGGTCAGCGAAACCCTGATTTGCAGCAGCGGTCGTTCCACGACCGAATCGAGTGACGTATCGTC
>JAITMN010000106.1 GCA_031277355.1 Nevskiaceae bacterium
AAGTCGGTGGGATAGTTGGAGTTCTTGAACTTCGGCCCCGGCGTTTGATACACGGTCCATGCCTTCGGGCACACGGCGCTGATGTTGGTGCCCGGACCATTCAGGCGATCACACTTGGAGCGATCCAGTTTCGCCCACTGTGACGTGGCGGCCATCGCCACCCACGGCGTGCCATCGCTTGCCAAGTCCATGCCGCGCGGATTCAGCGTGCCTTCGGGCACCTGGAACACTTCGGTGATGCAGGTTTCCGGCGGATTGTTGCCGCGATCCAGACGCACGATGGCGCCGCGCTCGCGGCCATTGCGTCCTTCATAAGCGCCCCACGCCACATTGGGATTGTTCGGATCGGGAACGACGTTGTAGAGGTTGTAATTCACCTCTGTGTCGAGCCTTCGATTGGGGTTCTGGTCGCCGGGGCGATTCCACGGCTTCGTGATCTTGCCATCGCCATTGGTATCGACGACTTGCGGACACCAGCCCTGCGCGGCCTGTTCGTCGTGCGTTTCATCCCACACGCGGGTGTTGATCCAGCCGAAGATCGGCCCAAGCAGTTCGTTGAAGTACAGCGTGTTGTCCGCATCGGTGGCGAAGTTCAGGTGATGCGTGGCAAAGCAGGTGTCGATCAATTCGAAGGTCTGCGTTTTCGGATCAAACGCGGAAGCCTGACGATTGCTGCGCGTCAGCGGGTAGTAGCGCACGAATTTGTTGGTGGAGTTCGGATCGTTGCACCAGCCCGGTTCGGCATTGCGAATCTTCGAGGTGTTCCACACGCGACCATCCGGGCCCATCATCGGATTGTGCGGATCGGAGGGATTTTCCTTGCCCCACAGATGTTCCATGCCCCAGAAGTTCGAGGGCCGGACCGGAGGTGGAAAACGCGAAGTGACCTTGCGGGGGTCTTCGCGCGTGGGGATCACGTACTTGTAATTGTCGTTCGTGATCGGGTCCACCACTTCGATGGCGCCGTGACCGGAGGATGCGGCGTAAAGCGGGCCGTTGGCGTTGAGCGTGGGATGGTTCTTGTCGGTGGAGATGATGTCGTGCATGAAATCCTGCGGGCCGCCGATATCCCACAGCGTTACCACTACGCCGCGTTCGGCGCCCTGCGGACGCGGCGGCATCGGCGGTGTTTCGCCGGCTTCCACCGCGCGCGTCCAGTTCGCCATCGTTTGCGCCATGCCGTCCGCGCCGAAGGCCAGAAAGGTGGCCTGCATCGCGGTGCCGCGCGTGCCCAGCGAAGTGCGGTATTTCCAGGCTTCTTCGTGCGAGGGGAAATTCAACGCGCTCATGTGGCCCAGTGTGCGCGTGAGCTGATTGCCGAGCTGATGACAGAAATTGCAGTCCTTCTTGAATGCGTGCATCCAATCGGCCTGAATCTGCATGCTGCCGGGCAGAAAGCCATTGCCGCCGGTGTCGAACAGGCCCGTGCCGGGGAATTTGTCCTTGCTCGGCGGTTCCAGCAGCGACAGCCAGTAGTCGGCCGGATACACCTTCGCGGCCTCGCTGTGGTCGGTGGCGATCTTGGCCGTGAGCGCCACATCCGCATCACCGGGGCGGCCCTTGATCTTTTCCGAATCGAGCAGACCGTAGCCGCGCACCCAGACATCGTAGGTGGCGCTGGGCAATTGCGGCAGCACGAAGCGGCCCTGATCGTCGGTGACGACGATCTTGATGAAGGGCGTATTGGTTTCGTGCGTTTCAGCGATGACCCACACACCGGCTTCGGGGCCGTTTTCGCTGGTGACGCTGCCGGTGATGAAACCTTCGGGCAGCGCGCGTTGCGCGGGCGTGGGCGCTTGCGCCCAGGTGATCGTGCCCGCCAGCAACAGCAGTGCCGTTGAGAGGGCATGGGAGAGTTTTTTCATCATTCCTCCGGACGATGTGTTGGGCGGCGTTGCTGGTTTGGCCGTTCTGGGAGGAGAGTATAGCCGCGAGCGTCAGCGTTGATTCGCGCGCCGACGTGTTTTTCCGAGCGCCGCCTGAAAGTCGCCCGTTGTGAGGCTGCTCAGCGGCAGCACACGCACCTTCGGATCGAGGTCGTAAGCGCGCGAGCCTGGATACAGCACGATCAGCCGGTCGAGCCGAAGGTCGGCAAGCGCGATGCGCATCGAGGTGGTTATCACCGGCGCATCGGCGCGTTTGATTTCGACGCCGATGCGCCGGCCGCGCAGAAACAGCAGCAGGTCAAGCTCCGCCCCCTGATGTGTCGCCCAGAAATACGCCTGTTCGGGTTCGACGACATTGAGCACTTCTTCAACCACATAGCCTTCCCACGAAGCGCCGCTCTTGGGATGCGCGAGCAATTCCCGCTGAGTGCGAATGCCGAGCAGCGCATGCAGCAGTCCGCTGTCGCGCACGTAGACTTTCGGCGCCTTGACCTGCCGTTTGGTCAGATTTTCGTGCCACGGTTGCAGTTGTCTGACCACGAGCAAATTCGCAAACAGATCGAGATAACGCCGTATCGTGGATTCACTGACACCCAACGAGCGCGCGGGGTCGGCCGAATTCCAGATGCTGCCGTGGCTGTGCGCCACCATGGTCCAGAATCGCAGCAGCGCCGACGCGGGAAGGCCGATACCCAGTTGCGGCACATCCCGTTCGAGGAAGGTCTGGATGAATTGCTGGCGCCAGATGAAGCTGTTTTCCTGGGTTCGCGCCAGGAAGGACAATGGGAACCCGCCGCGATTCCAGTGACGATCGAGTGCGGGGATGCCGACTTCGTCGAGTTGGAAACCGGAGATGGACAGCATTTCGATACGGCCAGCCAGTGATTCGGAGGACTGCCGCAGCAATTCGGGTGAAGCGCTCCCAAGAATCAGGAATCGCGCGCGCAGCGGCTTGCGGTCGGCCAGCACGCGCAGCACCGGAAACAGATCGGGGCGTCGCTGGATTTCGTCGATGACGACCGTACCGCGCAGTTTTTCCAGCGCCGTCATCGGTTCGGCCAGCAACGCCTGACTCGTGGGGTCTTCCAGATCGAAATAGTTCTGCGAGTTGACCGGAACGATTTGCCGGGCAAGCGTCGTTTTGCCGCTCTGGCGCGGGCCGAGCAATGCAACGACGCGGCTGCGTGCAAGCCCGCGCTGGATGCGGATCAGCAATCGCTGGCGTTTCAGCATGTCCGGATGATGCCATGAAATTCCGTCACGCGGTGAGGGAATTTCATGGTACGCCGGAGGCGGTTCAGCACCCCGCCAGCAACTTTTCTCCCACTACCTGCCTGCGCCAGCCGCGCAGCGCGTCGATGTCGCGGCGGCCGTGGGCGAGTGCTTCCAGATCGCGCCGTGTGGCGAGGATTTCCGCGCTCAGCGACAACTCTCGCGCCGTGTCCTGCACGATGGCCGACAAGCGCTTGACCTGCGCCGTGTGCTGCGGATCGGGACGCGACCGCGCGGGCGGCGGCGGCAGTTGCGCGGGCAGGTCCGCCGCCGCAATCACTTCCAGTATCGCCGCGCCGCTGCGTTCGATGAAGCCCGGTGTCAGTTCCGGCAACGCCGCCAGCGCAGCGCGATGGCGTGGCGCGCTCAGCGTCAGCGCGCGCAGCGCTGCATCGTCGAGTATCCACGTGCGCGGGCGGTTTTTGTCGATGGCGCGGCGCTCGCGCCAGGTGGCCAGATGCTGCGCCA
Source organism: Nevskiaceae bacterium (assembly GCA_031277355.1). Taxonomy (GTDB): domain Bacteria; phylum Pseudomonadota; class Gammaproteobacteria; order Steroidobacterales; family Steroidobacteraceae; genus ZC4RG30. The sequence continues at coordinate 3,627 of JAITMN010000106.1, forward strand.
GACGCGCGCGGTCGGCATCCAGTTCACCGGCCCAGCGCAGCCGCTCGTGCGCTCTGTCCGGGTCAACGAACAATTGCTCCGGCGTGCACAGGTCGCGCAGTTCTTCGTCCAGCCAACCCAGGCGGCCCAGATCGGCCAGCATTTGCATCAGCCGTTCGCGCAGCGTGCCCAGATGACGCACGTCGTCGGCCGCATAATCCAGTTGCGCATCGCTCAATGGGCGGCGCGACCAGTCCGTGCGCGTCTGCGACTTGGCAAGTTCGATGTTCAGCAATCGGCGCACCAGTTCGCTGTAGCCGATCTGCGCGGACATGCCCGCCAGCGCCGCAGCCACCTGCGTATCGAACACATTGCCGATGCGACCGAACAGCGGCCACAGCGCTTCCAAATCCTGCCGCGCGGCGTGAATCACCTTGACCACCGCATCGCTCGTCAGCACGCCATTGAGCGCGTCGAGCGACGCGCCCGCCAGCGGATCGACGCAGGCGATTTGCGTGGGCGTGGACAATTGCAGCAGGCACAACTGCGGGCGGTAGGTGCGCTCCCGCATGAATTCGGTGTCGAGACCAATGCAGGGCGCGCCGTCAAGCTGCTCGGCAAGCCGGGTAATTGCGGTGTCGTCCGTGACCAGGGTGATGCTCATGTAATATCCGGCAGTCTAACCAACTTGCGAGACGATCTTGGGCGAACCTTCATCCTGGAGCATTGGCCGGCTGCTGCGCCACTACCTGGACATCGCGCTGCTGAGGCGCGGGCCGGATGATCTGCCCGCGTCCCAGACCGTGCTGGTGTTCACGGTGGCCGGCTGCATCGTCATCAGCTTGCTGGCCAGTTCGATGCTGCCGCCCACGCCTGCGCAACCGCTGGTGCTGCTGGCGCTCGACACCGCCGTGATGCTGCTGTGGGTGTGGATGGCGCTGCGGCTGGCGGGCAAACCCGAGCGTTTCCTGCAAACCGCTACGGGTCTGTTCGGCGTGCAGTTGGTGCTCTCGCCGCTGTTTGCGGTGGGGCAGTGGATGTTCGTCAATTCTTCGCAGGGCGATCAAATGCCCTCGCCGCCGGTGGCGGTGCTGCTGTTCATGATCGGGCTGTGGGCGCTGATCGTCAGTGCGCGGGTGCTGCGCGCGGCCACGGGTTGGCTCACGCCGATCTGCATCGCGGTGATGCTGTCGCAGGCGTTGCTGGTGCTGGGCCTGCAAGCGATGATTTATCCCGAAGCCGCAAACGCGGCGCTGTAGCACATCATGCACGTTCACATTCTGGGTATCTGCGGCACTTTCATGGGCGGCATCGCTGCGATTGCCCGCGCTGCCGGTCATCGTGTCACCGGTTCGGATCGCAATGTGTATCCGCCGATGAGCACGCAACTGGCGGCGCTCGACATCGACATCACCGAAGGCTTTGATGCCGCGCAGCTCGATCCTGCGCCGGATGTGGTCGTCGTCGGCAATGTGATGACGCGCGGCATGCCGGTGATCGAAGCGCTGCTGGAACGCGGTATCCCCTATGCTTCAGGGCCGGAGTGGTTATCGCGCACGGTGTTGCGTGATCGTTGGGTGCTGGCGGTGGCCGGCACGCATGGCAAGACCACCACGTCGAGTCTGCTGGCGCATCTGCTCGATGATGCGGGTTTGGAGCCGGGCTTTCTGATCGGCGGCGTGCCCGGCAATTTCGACGGCAGCGCGCGGCTGGGCAAGCCGCCGTTCTTCGTGATCGAAGCCGATGAATACGACACGGCGTTCTTCGACAAGCGCGCCAAGTTCGTTCACTACCGCCCACGCACGCTGGTGCTGAACAATCTGGAATTCGATCACGCGGATATCTATCCCGATCTGGAATCGATCAAGCGGCAGTTCAATCATCTGCTGCGCATCGTGCCGGGCAATGGGCTGATCGTTCACAACGCCGCCGATGCGAATCTCGACGACGTGATCGCACGCGGTTGCTGGACGCCGCGCGCCAGCTTTTCGCGTGAAGCCACACGCGATGCGCTGTGGTCCGCGCGAATCGATGGCGCGGATCACAGCCGTTTCACCGTGCTGCGCGCTGGCGAGCCGGTGGGTCAGGCGCAGTGGGACATGCTCGGCGCGCACAATGTAGACAATGCGCTGGCGGCGATTGCAGCGGCGTGTCATGCGGGCGTGCCGGTGGCTCACGCCATCGATGCGCTGAAGCGTTTCCGGGGCGTGAAGCGCCGCATGGAACTGTATGGCGAGGCCGCGGGCGTGCGTATCTACGACGACTTTGCGCATCACCCCACTGCGATTGCCACGACGATTGAAGGTTTGCGCCGGCGCATCGGCGACGCGCGATTGATCGCGGTGCTGGAAGCGCGCTCCAACACGATGAAAATGGGCGTGCATCGCGACACGCTCGCGCCTTCGCTGGCCGACGCCGATCAGGTGCTGCTGTTCGCGCCGCCTGATCTGGGCTGGGATGCGGGCGCGGTGGCGCGTGCGTTGGGAGAGAAGGCGGCGACTGTGCCGGATATTTCTTCGATGCTCGATGCGTTGGAAGCTTCAGTGCGCGCGGGCGATCATGTGCTGATCATGAGCAACGGCGGGTTCGGCGGGCTGCACGCGAAGTTGTTGGAGCGGTTGCAGCGGCGCGATTGATGACGCGCGGATAGTGGGTGGATCGGGTTCTTGTGCGCGCTTGCAGTCGCGCTTGTCCGATATCCGTCACCACCCAGCATTGCCTGTCGCTTTACCCCCAGCGACGTGTCGCTCCAGCCCAAGCCTTGAGCGCAAGGCGCCACG
>JAITMN010000191.1 GCA_031277355.1 Nevskiaceae bacterium
GCCACCGGCGACGAACTGGCGCACCTGCCGCTCACCCAACTCGAACGCGGCCGCTATCAGCCGCGCGTGGACATGCGCCAGGAAGCGCTCGAAGAGCTGGCGATCTCGATCCGCAACCAGGGCGTGATCCAGCCCATTGTCGTGCGCGCACTCGTTGTCGAGAACGCCGCGCCCTCCGCGCCGCCGCGCTATGAAATCATCGCCGGTGAACGCCGCTGGCGCGCCGCGCAGATCGCAGGGCTTTCCACAATCCCCGCCATCATCCGCCGCGTGCCCGATGAGGCCGCCATCGCGATGGCGCTGATCGAGAACATTCAGCGCGAAAATCTGAATCCGCTGGAAGAAGCCCGCGCGCTGGAACGCCTGATCGCCGAGTTCAACGTCACGCATCAGGAGGCCGCCGATGCCGTGGGCCGCTCGCGCGTGGCGGTGAGCAATCTGCTGCGATTGCTGGAACTGGCGCCGGAAGTCAGCGAGCAGGTGGAGAAACGCCAGATCGAAATGGGCCACGCCCGCGCGTTGCTGGCGCTGACGAACCGCCGCCAGCAGGTCGAGGCCGGCGCGCTGGTGGCGCGCAGCGGTCTTTCGGTACGCGAAACCGAAGCGCTGGTGCGGCGAATGTTGACCCCGGCCTCCGAGTCGCAGTCCGCCGCCGCGCCCGCCCGACTCGACCCCAACATCGCCCGTCTGCAAGACGATCTGGCCGACCGCCTCGGCGCCAAGGTATTGATTCAGCAGGCTTCCGGCGGCAAGGGCAAGCTGGTCATCAGCTACAACAGCCTCGATGAGCTCGACGGCATCCTCGCCCACATGCAATAAAAGTCCTTGATACGCGCAAATCCTGCCATGGCAGCCTTGATGGCTCGCAGGCAGGTCCGTATACTGCGCCCGCTTTTCGGCCACGGGGCAAATGTAAGAAGTGATCCAGTCGCCTGATCCGGCATCCCGGACATTAGCGGCGCGGATACTGCTCTGGCAGGCCGCGGTGACCGCCGTCATCGCTCTCATCTGTTATATCGGGTGGGGGGCAAGGCCGGGGCTTTCGGCTCTGGCCGGTGGCGGCATCGGTGTGCTGGCCAATTTATTCATGACGCTGACCGCGCTGCGCCCCTCAAGCAGTGCGGCCGGCGCGCTCGGCAGGTTGCTGCTGGGACAATTCATGAAAGTGGCCGTCACGGTGGTACTGTTCGTGCTCGTGGCGCGAACGGGCAAGGTGGTTTGGCCCGCGTTGCTGGTTGCATTTATCGCGCCGCTCGTGGTGTTCTGGTTCGTGCCTGCGCTTGCCGCGCGCGCGCGCCGGGTAAAGGTCGAGTCGTAACGGATTTAGGTAGGGTCTCAAGCAGGACATGGCCGCAGAGCACGCCGCGGGCGCAACGCCCTCGCCAACAGAGTACATCTCGCACCATCTGGGTCATCTGACCGTGGGCGAAGGCTTTTGGACCTTCCACATCGACACATTGATCATGTCGGCGGTGCTGGCGGTTCTCGTCGTGCTGTTTCTGGGCATCGCCGCGCGTCAGGCCGCTTCCGGCAAGCAAACCAAATTCCTCGGCTTCGTCGAACTGGTGTTCGATTTTGTGGATACGCAGGTCAGCGAGATGTATCACGGCGACCGGCGCTTTCTCACCGCGCTGGCGCTGACGCTGTTCGTGTGGATCGTGGCGATGAACACGATGGACCTGTTGCCGGTGGACCTGCCGGGCCAGGTTGCGGGCCTTGCCGGATACGACGGCGCGCACTGGCGCATCCTGCCCACTGCCGATCTGAACGGCACCATTGCAATGGCCACCGTGGTGCTGGTGCTGGTGGTGGTGTTTGCGATCAAGGCCAAGGGCGTGGGCGGTTACGCGCACGAATGGCTCACCGCGCCGTTTGGCAAGAATCCGATTCTGTGGATTCCCAACATTCTGCTCAATCTGGTGGAACTGCTCGCCAAGCCCGTGTCGCTGTCGATGCGACTGTTCGGCAACATGTTCGCCGGCGAGTTGATCTTCATGCTGATCGCGCTGCTGGGTTTTGCCGCCACCAACGCGGCGGGCGCGGCGGCGGTGCCGTATTTCCTGGGGCAAGTGATCGCCGGCTCGGTTTGGGCCGTGTTCCACATCCTCATCGTGTTGTTGCAGGCGTTCATCTTCATGGTGCTGCCCATCGTGTATATCTCGATGGCGCAGGAACATCATTGATGAACACCTTTGAATCGATGCGTTTTTGTTTTTGTTTGACTGACTGACTTTTCGCAGGAGACTTCAGATGGATGCTATCGCACTCGTCCAGGGCTACACGGCGCTGGGTATCGGAATCATCATCGGCCTCGGCGCCATCGGCGCCTGTATCGGCATCGGCATCATGGGCGCCAAGTTCTTGGAGTCCGCCGCGCGTCAGCCCGAGCTCACCCCGATGCTCACCGGCCGCATGCTGCTGCTGGCGGGCCTGATCGACGCCGCGTTCATCATCGGCGTGGGTCTGGCGATGATGTTCGCGTACGCCAATCCGTTGCTGAGCAGTCTGTCGGGCGGTTGATCCGTTAAAGACACGCACGCAACCCTCACGGGGACGTCATGGATATCAACGCGACATTCATAGCGCAGATCGTTGTTTTTCTGATCCTGCTCTGGGTGATCTTCAAGTTCATCGTTCCGCCGATCTCCAACATGATCGACGAGCGGCAGAAGAAGATCGCCGAAGGGCTGGCGGCGGCCGAGCGCGGCCAGAAAGACCTGGACGAAGCCAAGTCGCGCGCCGATGCGGTGGTCAGTGAGGCGCGCGATCGCGCCAATCAGATCATCGATCAGGCGTCGCGCCGCTCGAATGAAATCGTCGAGCAGGCCAAGCACACGGCCACCGCCGAAGGCGATCGTCTGATCGCCGCGGCCAAGCAGCAGATCGAACTGGAAGCCACGAAGGCCCGGGAAGATTTGCGCCGCCAGGTGTCGGACCTCACCGTTCGCACCGCCGCGAAACTGCTGGGCCGCGAGATCGACGCCTCCAAGCATGCCGACCTGCTCGGCAAGCTGGCGAGCGAAATCTAGGACGCAACGATGGCAGATCGGCTCACAGTGGCCCGTCCTTATGCGAAGGCGGCCTTTACGCAGGCGCAGGCCGCCGGCACGCTCGGCACCTGGTCCGAAGTGCTGGGCAAGGCCGCGTTGGCGGTCACTGACCCGCGCGTGAAAGCGCTGTTCGGCAGCCCGAAGGTCACCGACGCGCAGTTGGCGCAGTTGGTGTCCGGCGTTTCCGGCGCAGGCGGTTATGCGCACAACTTCATCGCGCTGCTGGCCGAGAATGGCCGTCTGCCGTTTCTGCCCGAGATTGCGCAGTTGTTCGACCAGTTGAAGGCCGACGCCGAAGGCGTGATCGAAGTGCAGATCATTTCCGCCGCGCCGATGGCCGACAAGGAGCAGGGCGAATTGACCGGCGCGCTCGCCAAACGCTTTGGCCGCAAGGTGAATGTGCATACCGGCGTGGACCCTGCATTGATCGGCGGGGCCATCGTGCGCGCCGGTGATCTGACCATCGACGGCTCGTTGAAATCGCGGCTCGAGCGTTTGGCGCTCGATCTGTCCGCTTGAAGAATCATTGAAAGGATAGAAGCCATGTCCATCAAGGCATCGGAAATCAGCGACCTGATCGGTCAGCGAATTCAGCACTTCGAGGGTGCTGTCGAAGCGCGCAATGTCGGCAGCGTGATGTCGGTGGCCGACGGCGTGGTGCGTATCCACGGCCTCGCCGATGCGCGCTACGGCGAAATGCTCGAATTCCCCGGCAACATCTTCGGCCTTGCGCTGAACCTGGAGCAGGACTCGGTGGGCGCAGTGGTGCTCGGCGAGTACAAGAGCATCCGCGAAGGCGACACCGTGAAGACCACGGGCCGCATTCTCGAAGTGCCCGTGGGTCCGGAACTGCTGGGCCGCGTCGTGGATTCGCTGGGCAATCCGGTGGATGGCAAGGGTCCGATCAATGCCAAGGCCACCGCGCCGATCGAGCGCGTTGCGCCGGGCGTGATCTATCGCAAGAGCGTGAGCCAGCCGGTGCAGACCGGCTATAAATCAGTGGACTCGATGGTGCCGATCGGTCGCGGTCAGCGCGAGTTGATCATCGGTGATCGTCAGACGGGCAAGACGGCGCTGGCGGTTGATACCATCATCAATCAGAAAGACTCCGGCGTTAAGTGCGTGTACGTGGCGATTGGTCAGAAGGCTTCGACCATTGCCAACGTCGTGCGCAAACTCGAAGAACACGATGCGTTGAAGCACACGATTGTCGTGGTGGCTTCTGCCGCAACGCCGGCCGCGCTGCAATACATCAGCGCGTATTCGGGCGTGACGATGGGCGAATACTTCATGGACAACGGCGAAGATGCGCTGATCGTCTATGACGATTTGTCCAAGCAGGCCGTGGCCTATCGCCAGATTTCGCTGCTGCTGCGCCGTCCGCCGGGCCGCGAGGCGTTCCCCGGCGACGTGTTCTATCTGCACAGCCGTCTGCTGGAGCGCAGCGCGCGCGTGAATGAGCAGTATGTGGAGATGGTCACCAAGGGCCGCGTGAAGGGCAAGACCGGCTCGCTGACCGGCCTGCCGATCATCGAAACGCAGGCCGGCGACGTTACCGCCTTCGTGCCCACGAACGTGATCTCGATCACCGATGGTCAGATTTTCCTTGAATCTTCTTTGTTCAACGCGGGCATCCGTCCTGCGATGAACGCGGGCATCTCGGTGTCGCGCGTGGGTGGTTCGGCGCAGACCGACATCATTCGCCGCTTGGGTGGCGGTATCCGTCTGGCGCTGGCGCAGTATCGTGAACTGGCGGCGTTCTCGCAGTTCGCGAGCGACCTGGACGAAGCCACTCGCAAGCAGTTGGAGCGCGGTCAGCGCACCACTGAGGTGATGAAGCAGAAGCAGTATGAGCCGATGTCGGTGGCGCAGATGGCGCTGTCGATCTATGCGGTGAACAACGGCTACATGGATTCGGTGGCGCTGAACAAGGTGGTGGCGTTTGAAGCCGCATTGCAGGGCTTTGCTTCGGCCAGCCACAAGGCCGACATGGATGCGATCAACGCCGAGCCGGTGCTGAAGAAGCACGAGGCCACGTTGAAGAGCATTGTCGAAGCCTTTGTCGCAACGGGTTCTTACTAAGCTTCAGGCAGGTTTGCACCGATGGCCGGTACAAAGGAAATCCGCAACCAGATCGCCAGCGTCAAGAGCACGCAGAAGATCACGCGGGCGATGCAGATGGTGGCGACGAGCAAGATGCGCCGCGCGCAGGATCGCATGCGTCTGGCGCGGCCCTATGCCGACAAGATTCGTCAGGTGATCGGCAATCTGCATCACGCCAATCCCGATTATCGTCATCCCTTCATGCAGACGCGCGAGGCGAAGAACGTCGGCGTCATCGTCATCAGCACGGATCGTGGCCTCGCCGGCGGCCTGAACGCCAATGTGTTCAAGCAGGTGCTGCAACTCACAAAAGAGTGGCAGGACAAGGGCGCGGGCGTGAGCCTGTGCGTGCTGGGCGCCAAGGGCACGGCGTTCTTTCGCCGTCTGAATCTGCCGATGCTCGCCAATGTTTCGGGCCTGGGCGACAAGCCCCATGTGAATGATCTGATCGGCACCGTGAAGGTGATGCTCGATGCGTACACGGCGGGCACCATCGACCGGCTGTTTCTCGTACACGCCGAGTTCGTCAACACGATGACGCAGCGCCCGCGCGTGGAGCAACTGTTGCCGGTGGAGCCTTCGGACGCCGCCACGTTGCAGGAACACTGGGATTACATCTACGAGCCTTCGGCTTCCGACATTCTCGGCGGGCTGTTGATGCGCTATGTGGAATCGCAGGTGTATCGCGGCGCGGTGGAGAACGTGGCCTCCGAGATGGCTGCGCGAATGGTGGCGATGAAAGCGGCCACCGACAACGCCGGCAAGCTGATCTACGAACTGCAACTGGTCTACAACAAGGCCCGTCAGGCGGCGATTACCACGGAGCTCGCGGAAATCGTCGGCGGCGCGGCAGCGGTTTGATACCGCATCGAATTTGATTAAGGACACAGCAATGGCAAACGCTACTGGCAAAATCACCCAGATCATCGGTCCCGTCATCGACGTGGAATTCCCGCGCGAGTCCATCCCGCAGGTGTACGAGGCGCTGAAGCTCGTCGATGTGGACCTCACGCTTGAAGTGCAGCAGCAGTTGGGCGATGGCGTGGTGCGCGCGATTGCAATGGGCGCTTCGGAAGGTTTGAAGCGCGG
>JAITMN010000209.1 GCA_031277355.1 Nevskiaceae bacterium
GCGCTGGGCTGCGCCGACACTTACCACAACGACGACGAAGGCTGGGCGTTGAAGCCGGTTGCGCCGTTTCAGGGCGATGCGCAGTTGTCGTGGCATATCGCCGAGAAGCTGGTGGAGCAGGAGTTCGACATCTGCACCTGCCAGGAGATGAAAGTCGATCACGGCTTCGTCAATCCGATTCGCGCGCTGTATGGCACGCACGAGATTTGGCCGATCAAGGCGATTCCGTTTGCGGTGAACGTGGTGCAGCATCCGGTGCCCACGGCGGCGCGTTGTCTGAAGCTCGGTCGCGCGCTGCGCAAGGCGGTGGAGTCCTATCCCGAAGACATGAAAGTCGTCGTGATGGGCACGGGTGGTCTGTCGCATCAATTGCAGGGCGAGCGCGCCGGTCTGATCGACGTGGATTTTGATCTGGAATGCATGGACCGCATCGCCAGCGATCCGGATTGGTTCGCCAATCTGTCGAACGCGGAAATCATGCGTCGCGCCGGCACCGAAGGCATCGAAACCATCATGTGGATGGTGATGCGCGGCGCGCTGCAAGACAACGTGAAGATCGTTCACAAGCACTATCACGCGCCGATTTCCAATACCGGCGCGGGCGTGTTGGTGTTGGAAAACACCTTTCTCTAAACGCCCCTTCAACCGGAGCGGATGAAAACTTCCGCTCCGGTTGAGAATCTCCCCAAACACAGCAGATATGTCGCTGGCGCAGCACGCGCCGCGCCGTCACGATTGTCCCTGCGCATTGGCAATCGTTGAGGGGGAGTAACGGCTATGGATTCGTTGACATACAAAAGAAATACAGACATCATGCCCGACATGGGTATCTTGACTGTCCGTCTGTCTGACGAGGAGGAACGTATGTTGGAGCGACGTTCGCGTGAGGCTGGCATGAAGAAAGCCACTTTCGTCCGCAAGCTGATCCGCGATCAGCCCTTTGAAACGGCGGGCGATGTATTGGCATGGGCGCAGGCCAACATGGGCGATGCCCGTCTGCGAATCCGCAGGCCGCGCCCGTGAGCGGGCGCTTCCTGCTCGATTCCTCCTTCGTCATCGACCTGCTGAACGAAGTCGCTTCGGGTGTTGCCGGGCCAGCCTGCGATTGGCTTGGGGATCATCCCAGGGCGAGGCTGTGGATCAGCCCGGTCACGCTGGCGGAGGTAATGGAGGGCGCGGAGGAGCCAGCCGCTGCGCGCATCCATCTGGCGCGCTACGCCTGGCAGGGCATCCACCGCGCGCAGGCCGAGAAAGCCGCGCTGCGGCAGCGCCGCGCCAAAGACCGCTTGGGCGAAAACGATGCCTGGCAGGCCGCTGTGGCGGAGTCCATCGATGCCGTGCTGCTGGGGCACGACCGCGATTTCAAGCGTCTGGGCCTCGCCTATCAGGACTACCACGCCCGCCATTGATCCTGCGCTTGCGGCTGTCTTGGCCTCTCCGGTAGACTCCGCGCCCCTTCTTGCCACACCGCCTCGCCTTGGGCGGGTGGCTTATTTCCATAAGGAGAGGCTACATGAGGCATTACGAGATCGTGGTCCTGGTGCACCCGGACCAGAGCGAGCAGGTTCCGGCCATGCTCGAACGCTACAAGGGCATGGTCACCGCCGGCGGTGGTGGCGTGCATCGCGTGGAGGATTGGGGGCGGCGCCAGTTGGCCTTCCCGATCAACAAGATTCACAAGGCGCACTACCTGTTGCTGAACATCGAGACGGACCAGAAAACGCTGGCCGAACTCACCGGCGCGTTCCGTTTCAGCGATGCGGTGCTGCGTCATCTGGTGGTGGGTATGGATGCGGCCGTCACCGAGCCATCGCCGATGGCGCGGGGCGAAGATGAAGATGGTGAGCGCCGTCGCGAGCGCGAAAACCCGCTCAGCGATGAAGACGATTCCATCGGCGTGCGCTGATCCACCGGAACACGGAGTAAACAATCATGTCGCGTTTCGTACGTCGCAAAAAATTCTGCCGCTTCACCGCTGATGGTGTGCGGACCATTGATTACAAGGACCTGGGCACGTTGAAGGGGTATATCTCCGAGACGGGCAAGATCGTCCCCAGCCGCATCACGGGCACCAAGAGCTTCTTCCAGCGTCAGCTGGCAGTGGCGATCAAGCGGGCGCGTTACCTCGCGCTGCTGCCCTACACGGACCAGCATTGAGGTTGCCGCCATGGAAGTGATCCTGCTGGAAAAAGTCGCAAACCTGGGCGATCTGGGCGACCGCGTAGCGGTGCGTTCGGGCTATGCCCGCAATTTTCTGCTGCCCAAGGGCAAGGCCACGCTGGCCACGGCCGCGAACATCGCGCGCTTCGAGGCCCGTCGCGCGGAGCTGGAGAAGACCGCACGCGAGTTGCTGTCCACCGCCGAAGCGCGCAAGGCCAAGCTCGAAGGCTTCCGCCTGCTGATTACCGCCAAGGCGGGCAGCGAGGGCAAGCTGTTCGGCTCCATCGGCACCACCGACATCGCCGAAGCAGCCACCGCCGCCGGGCAGCCGCTGACGCGCAGCGAAGTGCGCCTGCCCAACGGCCCGTTGCGCACGGTGGGCGAGCACGTCGTGGCGCTGCATCTGCACACCGACGTGGACGCCGAACTGCCGGTGGTCATCACGGCTGAGGAACCGGGCTGATTCCCACAGCTTATCCTCAGGCTATTGCGTAGCGGTTGCAGGGTGGGTTGGGTCAGAATCCCTCACTCATGGAACCGCTACGAACCCCGCCACATTCGGTCGAAGCCGAGCAAGCCGTCCTGGGCGGCTTGCT
>JAITMN010000308.1 GCA_031277355.1 Nevskiaceae bacterium
CGTGCGCCACCGACAACGGCAGCGCCAACACGGCGGCGATGAGCAGCAGCGAGAACTTCTTCAACATTGCCTTCTCCTTATGCGAAGGGCCATCGCGTTGCGACGGCCTTCGCGCCTAACCTCATTGCGAATCCCGACAGTATAAACCCTTGCGAACCCCTCACACATACCGCGTGGGATCGGGCACGCCAGCCGCCTGAAATCCTGTCTGTCGCAGGCGACAGGCGTCGCAGCGTCCGCACGCCAAACCATCGGCCGTAGCCTGGTAACAACTCACCGTTTGGGCGTAATCAAGACCCAGATCAGTACCCAGGCGGATGATCTGGGCCTTGCTCAACTGCTGCAACGGCGCGCGAATGTGGATCGGCCGGCCCGATACACCGGCGCGCGTGGCAAGCCCGGCAAGCTGATCGAAAGCGGCGATGAACTCCGACCGGCAGTCCGGATAGCCGGAATAGTCCATCGAATTGACGCCGATGAACACCTCCTGCGCATCGAGCACTTCGGCCCAACCCAACGCCAGCGACAACAGCAAGGTATTGCGCGCGGGCACATAGGTGATGGGAATATCCGTCGTGACATGCTCCGGCACGGCAAGCGCAGGATCGGTGAGCGCGGAGCCGCCGATGCCGGCCAGATCAACGCCCATTTGACGATGCTCCACCGCGCCCAGCGCCGCCGACACTCGCCGCGCGGCTTCAAGCTCGGCGCTATGCCGCTGGCCGTAGTGCACGGCCAGCGTGTGGCAGGCGATGCGCTGTGAACGGGCCACCGCGAGCACAGTGGCTGAGTCGAGCCCTCCGGAGAGCAGCACGACAGCGCGTTGCGCCACCGGCACTCAACCTGCGGGCAGCGTCACCAGCCGCTCGGCAGCCAGCTTCGCCGCATCCGAATCCGGATAACGCGACAACACTTGTTGCAGCGTCTGTTTGCCGGCGGCAACCTGCTTCTGCTCGATTTGCGTGTAGCCCAACTTCAACAGCGCATCCGGCGCTTTGCGCGAATCGGGCCAGGTGGTCACCACGCGCTGGAAGGTTGCAGCGGCATGATCGTATTCCTGCGTGACGTAGTACGCCTCGCCCAGCCAGTATTGCGTGTTGTCGGCCAGCGCGCCATTGGGATACGCCGCCGCGAGCGTGCGAAAGCCATCGACGGCAGCGGCATACTCGCGATTCTTCAGCGCGTTGAACGCGGCATCGTAGCGAGCCTGCTCATCGCCGCTGGCGGAGGCCGCAAGCTGCGCATCGGCAGCGCCGGAGCCCGGCGAATACGCCGCCGCAGCGGCATTGGCGCTGGCGGCGGCGATGCCGTTGAGCCGCGATTCCAGATCGGCATACAGATCACGCTGCTGCTTGCGCAACGTTTCATTCTCGTTCTGCAATTCGTCGATGCGGCCTTGCAGCGAGCGGACCTGCTGCTGCAAGGAATCGAGTTGCTGCGACATCTGCACCAGCCCCTGGCTGTCGACCACGCGGTCGATGCGCGCCAGACGCGAATCCATATCCTCCACCTGCAATTGCAGAGGGTCCGGTTCGCTGCTCGTGGCGCAGCCTGTGAGCCACAACGCTGCGGCCAGCAATACGCCCAGCCGCGCGGGCCGGAGCAACTTAATTGATGTAGATGATTTCGACACGTCGGTTCAACGCCCAAGCCCGGTCATCATTACCTGCCGCAGCCGGCCGCTCTTCGCCATAGCTGACCGTGGCAACCTGCGAATCCTGCACGCCCTGCAACACCAGCGCGCGCCGCACGGTCTGCGCGCGACGTTCGGCAAGACCGATGTTGTACTCGCGCGATCCGCGCTCATCGGTGTGGCCTTCCAGACGCACGCGCTTGCCGGGATTGCCCGCAAGGTAGCGCCCGTGAGCCGCGATCACATCAACGAATTCGGTGCGGATATCGCTGCTGTCGAAATCGAAATAGATCACGCGCTGCGAACCCAGGTCGCCCGGAGGGCCTGCGCCCTGCGCACCTGAACCACCGGCAACGACGGAGGTGACTCCGGAAGACTGCGCATCGGAAACGTCACTGCTGCTGGCAATGGTCTGGCCTTCGGAGGCCGGGTCCACATCCTCGCCGCGCTTGCCGGCGCAACCTGCCAACAACAACACCGCCGCCAAACCCGCAATGATCAGTTTTCGGTTCAAGTTGATCTCCCGTTCGCCGCAATCGGCCGAAGTATTATGACACCAGATTGTTCAGTCGAGGAACGGTCCCCAGGCCGGTTCACGCACCTCACCCTGATCAGACTTCAATTGCTGAGAAATCTGACCATCCACCGACACCGTGGCGAGCACTCCCTGACCACCCACACGGCCCGCATAGATCAACACCGCGCCATTGGGGGCAAAGCTCGGCGACTCATCCAGCGGTCCGCGCGTCAGCGCAGTGACCTGGCCCATTGTCGGGTCTGCAACGCCAATACGGAAACTGCCGCCATCTTGCGTCACCACCGACAGCGTGCGTCCATCGGGAGAAATGCGCGGCCGCGCGGCATAGGCCCCGCCGAAGGTCACGCGCTGCGCACGCACGCCGGCGCGCGCGGCGGCTTTGTAGATTTGCGGATTGCCGCCGCGATCGGAAGTGAAGTACAGCGATTGACCATCAGACGACCAACTCGGCTCGGTGTCGATGGCCGGATCGTCGGTGATTCGCGTCAATTCCTGCGTGGTCAGATCGAGCACATAGACATCGAGATTGCCGCCGCTGCCCGACAAGGTCAGCGCCAGCTTCTTGCCATCGGGCGACCACGCCGGCGCGCCGTTGATGCCGGCCCGCGCCGACACCTGTGTGCGCTCGCCGGTGCGCACCTGCTGCACGAAAATCGCCGAGACGCGATTCTCGAAGGACACATAGGCCAGCGATTGACCATCGGGCGACCACGCCGGCGACATGATCGGCTGGCGCGACTCCATCGCAACACGCGCGTTTTCGCCGTCGGCGTCGGCGACCAGCAGTTGATAACGCTGCGAGGGCGGCTGGCCGTCGACCGAGATATAGGCAATGCGCGTGGAAAAAGCGCCGCGCGTGCCGGTGATCTTTTCGTAGATTCTGTCGGCCACGCGATGTGCGCCACGGCGCTGCGTGGCGGAGGATTCCTCCACATATTCCTGCAACAGCACCTGCCCGGTCAGCGCGTTGATCAGTTCAAATTCCACGCGAACCTGATTTGGTGCACGCGACACCTGCCGGCCAACGACCACATAATCGTTACGCAGCGCACGCCAACTCGACGCCTCCACATCCGCAGCGCGCGTGGGGCGCGCCGGCATCGCATCGCGCAACATGCCCTTGAAGCGGCCACTGCTTTCCAGATCGCGCTGCACCACCGCTGCGATGTCGAGCACGGCGGCATCCTGCGGCGATTGCGCAAAGGGCACCACCGCCACCGGCACCGGATCGGTGACGCCGCGTGTGATGTCGATTTTCAGTTGAGCCTGCGCCGTTGCGGTGAGCATCCACGCCGCAAGCACAGCCAGCCATTGCAATTTGCGCATCCTGATCAATCCTCCGGACGGAATGTAACGTCCAATATGCGCTCGAACAAACTGGGATCGGAGGGCTGCGGCAGCGGCGAAGCGCGAAGCACCGCTGCCTCGATGGACTCACGCACCGCATCATCGCCATTGCAGCGCGTCACCTGCGCGCTGGTAACCGCGCCCCCCGGAACCTGCGTGACGCGCACCACGCACTCCAATCCGGCGCGCGCCGACGGCGGACGAATCCACGCACGTTCGATTCGCGCGGTGATCTGCGCCACATACTCATTCATCTTGCCGCTGGCGCGCGCCGCCGCACGCTGTTCCTCCGCAGCAATCTGTGCATTCAACTCCGCCTCGCGCCGTTGACGCTCCTTCTCCGCCGCAAGTTTCGCCACTCGCTCGCGCTCGGCTTTTTCCTTCTCGGCTTTTTCTTTCGCCGCCTTCTCCTTCGCCAATCTTTCGCGCTCTGCTTTTTCTTTTTGCGCTTTCTCCCGCGCAAGCTTTTCCTTCTCGGCCTGCTCACGCTCGGCCTGCAAACGCGCTTCTTCAGCTTGTTGCGCCAACAACTGCCGCTGTTCTTCTTCGGCCTTGGCTGCCGCTTCGGCGGCGGCCTGTTCCTGCGCCAATTGCTCGGGATCGGGCTGCGGCGGCTCGGGTTCGGGTTCAGGTTCGGGCAGCGCTTCGGGTTCCGGTTCCGGTTGCGGTTCAGGCTCCGGCGGCGGAGTCGGCACAGGCGCAGGCGCCACCGGCGCAAGACCCACCACATGCGCTTCAATCGCCAGCGGTTGCCCCGGCGGTTCGCTGCGCTTCCAGTACAGCACGCCCGCCGTCGCCAACGCCGCCACCATCAGGTGCAGCGTGATGGACCAGCCCCACGAGCCCCAGAAGCCGGAACGTGTGTGCTTCGTCGTGCTCAACGCCGGGGTCGCTCCTGCGGCAGAGGGTCGGTGAGAAATCCGATCTTCGTCGCGCCGGATTGTTGCAGCACGACCATTGCGCCGATCACGCGGCCATACGCCACCGTGGTGTCGGCCTTGATCAGCACGTCGCGCTCCGGCGCGGCTTGCAGCGCCTCGCGCGCGCTGGTGGCAAGCGCGGCGTCGTCGAGCGGCGTATCGGGTTCTGCCGACAGACTGGAAAACACGCGCGAGTCTTTGTCGATCGAAATCACCAGCGGTTGCTGATTGTCGCGATTGTTCTGTGGCAGCGGTTCGGAGGCCGCCTTCGGCAACTCCACCTTCACGCCCTGAGTCAGCAGCGGCGCGGTGACCATGAAGATCACCAGCAACACCAGCATCACGTCGATGTAGGGCACGACGTTGATCTCGCCCATCAACCGGCGATGACGCCCGCGACCCGCCGTGCCGCTCATCACGCACCCGCCTGCGCCGATGGCGCGGCATGACGCTGCAATATCGTGGAGAACTCTTCCATGAAGGCGTCATAACGCAATTCCAGGCGGCCAACCTGATCGGCATAGCGGTTGTACGCGATTACTGCGGGAATTGCCGCAACCAAGCCCACCGCCGTGGCAATCAGCGCTTCGGCAATGCCCGGCGCAACAGTGGCGAGCGTTACCTGCTGTATGCCGCCCAGCGCAATGAACGTGCTCATGATGCCCCATACCGTACCGAACAATCCCACATAGGGACTGATCGAACCAATCGTGGCGAGCGTGGCAAGGCTTTCTTCCAGACGATCCAGTTCCTTCAACTGCGCCACGCGCATCGCGCGCCGCGAACCTTCCAG
>JAITMN010000339.1 GCA_031277355.1 Nevskiaceae bacterium
ATGTATCACCACGGGCACACGAACAAGCCGATGTGGCCTTCGCAGTTCTGTTGGCCGGAGGGTTTTCTGCGTCGCTGGCATGAGTGGGCGGCCTACGATCGCTACATCACGGTCACGCCGAAGCTGGCGCAGATTCTGATGAGCGGCGCCCGGAACTTCGTGACGAATGTGTATGTGGGGCGCGAGTTCAAGATGGACGGCTCCGTGCCACGACTCGGCGAAGACGTGCCCCGCTGGTATGGCGAAACCATCGGCTTTTGGGACGAAGACACGCTGATCACCTGGACCTCCAACATCCAGGGCTGGACGACCCACTCAGCGTTCGAGCATTCGAACAAGATGCAGTCGATTGAAATCTACACGCCGATGCGCGATGCCAACGGCGCGTTCATCGGGCTCAATCACGAGGCGATTCTGTACGATCCCGAAGCGTTGGTCGAACCGATACGCATCATCCTGCGGCTGGTCAAACAGGGCGATTTCGACGATCCGCGCCTCAATCCGTTCGTGTTCACCGAATGTGTGCAGACCATCTATCCGGTGGAGGGAACGGCCACGCCGGTAACGCCGGGCCGCATCCTTCAATACGAAGTGCCCGATATGTACGGCCGCCCGTGGGCCCACATCTGGGATGAGTATTGGGAAAAGGAGATGACCAAGCCGGAAGAGGGCGATCTGTTCAAATTCGATCAGCCCTCACCGCGATAGCGATATCACCCCTCGCTCATCGTACTGCACCGGACACCCGTAAATCGGAATCCCCGCCTGCTGTTGCCGTGCGCAGAACTCCTGCGCGGCCTTCACCTGCGCCCGGTTGTTCGCCAGCGTTTGTTCCAGCGACAGCCCGCCATTGGGACCATGCACGGCCACATTGATCTGCGGGTTGATGCCATAGGCGGCGATGTTGATCGCCAGCGCCCCCGCCCACCAGTTCCATGTCCACTCGGCATCGCCGAAGTCGCCTTCCATCATGATGCGCGGTCCCGGCAGGTAGGCGAACACGGCATTGCCCATGTGCGAGTGCCCCAGCACATGATAAATCTCCAACCGCTGCGTGGCGTCTTCCAGCACCAGCCGTTCATCCACCGGCGTGAAGCGCAGCGCATGCGGATTGCGCGCGAGATCATCCGGATACACCACTGCCGCGCGCCCGATCATCTCGCGAAAGATGCCTTCATTGCCGCGATGGGAAATTACACTCAAGCCGCGCGACACCGCTGCACGCAGACCGGCGGTGTGATCAAAGTGATGATGCGTGACGACAACCTGCGTTACCTGCTTGCCCGGCACCAGCGCGTTGGCGGCGTCGATGCGCGCCAGCGTGGCCGCTGCACTGCCGTTGGCCTCGAACATCACCAGATGATCGGCGAACTCGATGATCGGGCCGCCGTTGTTGTTGCCCACGCGCACATCCCACACGCCTTTGGCCAGCGGCGTGACCACCGCAACCGCAGCGGTTGCCGTGCGCGGCGCGGGCGGCGCGGGAAACGCCGGTAATTCACTCGCCAGCACGTTCAAACGATACGAATCAACCTGAAACATCAGCGTTATCTGCTGACGCCAGTCGATGCGTTTCATCAAACCAAAAGGCAGCGGTATGCCATCGTTGGGCACATAGCCGGTGAAGTATGTGGTGACCGCCACATCGCCCAGATTCACATGCGGCACGATGCGGCGCGCCCAAGTGGGCAAATGAGTGGTGGTGTCTGCGGCCATCCACAGCGTTGTGCCGTCGGCGGTGGTGAACTGCAATACCGATTGCCCCTCTTCCACCGTGACTGGGCCGAGCTTTGCCGCCGGATCGAGCGCGGCGCGCACCAGCGGCAGCGGATGGTCGAGCGTATCAGCGCCGGTCTGCAAAGTCGTGCTGCGATCCCAACTCAAACCCATGGGCGCGGCGAAGGGGAACAGATCGCTGCCGCGCTGCTGATTCACTGCGCGTTGCCCTTTCAGATCGAAGGTGCGCTGCACGTCGATCAGGCCGCGCCACTTCGGTGGTGCGTTCAGATCGCCGGTGACGTTGCCGCCGCCATCCTGATACAACTGCTGGCCGAAGCCGGTATAGACGAAATTCTCCATGTCGAGCAGGCGCTGACGACCGCCCATTGCCGTGGCGACCTGATCGAGCAGGCGTTCTGCGGCGGATTGCTGTGCGAGCGCCGGCGTTGCGACCAGAACGGTCAGAACCAGCGTGGTCACGACCCTAATCGTCCATCTCATTTCTGTGGCTCCTGGGTATGCGGCCCTGGCTGCAACAGTAAGCGATATGGCGTGGCTTCGCCAAGGGCGAAACCGCGTGCGTGCGCGGCTTCAGCCCCGCTGCGGTTCGACCGCCGCGTTCGTGCCCGCGATGAAGCCCTGACAGGTGGCGCGCGCCAAGCCGTGCATGCTGAAACCGCCAGCCGATTCTCCGGCGCAGTACAGCCCCGCGATCACCGCGCCGTTCATGTCCATCACCTGACACTTGGCGTTGATGCGCAGTCCCGCGCGGGTGTCGTGCAACACCGGCGTTGCCCACGCGGCGTAGAAGGGCGGTGTTGCGATTTTGTACAGCGGCTTGGGTTTGTCGAAGTCTTCATCCTTGCCCGAATCGACGAAGGAGTTGTAACGCGCGACGGTGGCTTCGAGATTCTCCGGCGGCATCGGCACGCGCTGGTATTTCATCTGAATCCGCTGCGCCAGTTCGCCCAGTGTGTTGGCGCTGAAGAAGAAACCGG
>JAITMN010000354.1 GCA_031277355.1 Nevskiaceae bacterium
CTGGAAGCGCGTCCGCCGAATCTGGAAGGTCGCGGACAGGTGACGATCCGTGATCTGGTGCGCAACGCACTGCGCATGCGCCCGGATCGCATCGTCGTGGGCGAATGTCGTGGCGCGGAGACGCTCGACATGCTGCAAGCGATGAACACCGGCCACGATGGTTCGCTGACCACCGCACATGCCAATTCGCCGCGCGATCTGTTGTCGCGGCTTGAAGTGATGGCGTTGATGGCGGGCATGGATTTGCCGCTGGCGGCCATTCGTGAACAGATCGCCAGCGCCGTGCATCTGATCGTGCAACTGGGCCGCGCGGCCAGCGGTCAGCGGCGCGTGATACAGATTTGCGAAGTCACCGGTACGGAAGGCGGTCGCATACAGACTCAGGATTTGTTCCGCTTCCATCCGGGGGGTGGTGGTTCGCCCGCAGGTGAAGGCGCGTTCCGCGCCAGCGGCAATGTGCCCGAGTTCTATGACTCGCTGCATTTCAATGGCGCTGAGCCGGATCGCAGTCTGTTCGACACGCGCGCCGACGCATCGGGTGCGCCATGAGTTGGCAGCCGCTGGTGTTGATTGCCGCAGGCGCGATGATCGCAGTGTGGGCGGTTGCACTGCTCACGCTGCGCGGCGCGCGCGGTTACATCCGCATGCAACATCGTCTGGCCGACGGCGATCTGGCCTCGCAGTTCATCTTTCTCGACGGCCGACGATTGGCGGCGGCTTCGGCGGCGCTGGGCATCGCGTTCGCGCTGCTGGCCGTGCTCACGCGCATGCCCTGGCCGCTGGCCGTGCTCGCGTTCATCGCCGGACTGATGAGTCCCCGCATCCTCACGCTCTGGCTGCAAAAGACTCGCCGCAAACGGCTGTACGCGCAGCTTCCCGACGCCTTGCAGACCTGGGCGGGATTGCTCGGCGCAGGGCAGGGCATCGGCAGTTCGCTGTTGCAGTTGGCGGCGCGGCAACCCCGGCCTCTGGGCGATGAACTGCGCGTGCTGGTGCGCGAATCGCGCATGGGTGTGCCGGTGGATGCTTCTTTCGACGCGCTGTGCAGTCGCATCGGTGTGCGTGATCTGGAATTGATGTCCACGCTGCTGCGCATCACGCAGGAGTTGGGCGGCAATCTGGGCGAATCGCTGCTGCGGCTGTCCACGCTGCTGCGTTCGCGTCAGGCCGCCGAAGCGCGCATCCGTTCGCTGACTTCGCAGGGCCGTCTGCAAGGCGTCATCGTGGGTCTGTTGCCGGTGGCGCTGCTGTTGGTGTTGTGCTGGATGGAGCCGGCCGCGATGTCGAAGCTGTTCACGCATCCGCTGGGTTGGCTGGTGTTGACGGTGATGGGAATTCTGGAAGGCGTCGGATTTTTCTT
Source organism: Nevskiaceae bacterium (assembly GCA_031277355.1). Lineage (GTDB taxonomy): Bacteria > Pseudomonadota > Gammaproteobacteria > Steroidobacterales > Steroidobacteraceae > ZC4RG30. The sequence continues at coordinate 1,361 of JAITMN010000354.1, forward strand.
CATCCGGCGGATAGTGGCTATCGATGTTTGAACTACTACACATGCCGACCATCGCGTTGCAAGGGGCCGCACTGGGCATGCTGATCAGCGCCGTGGCGCTGACGCTGCTGTTGCTGCGATGGCTGAGGTCACGATCTGTCATCGACACCGGACCGGGTCTGCCCTGGCAGATTCGGTGGGGATGGAAACCCTCACGCGCGTTGCTGCCGCTGATGCGTTATCTACCCGCGCTGATTCTGCGGCGCAGTGCGCAAGCGATGGCCGCAGAGCGTTGGGCGGCCAGCGTTTCGGGCGAGCGGTGGCTCGCGATTCGCTGTACGCAATCGTTGATGGCGTCGTGCATCGCAGGCGTTGCCGCAGGGATACTTGGCTTCTCGATCACAACGGCAATGCCTGTGGCCGCCATCGCAACGTTTCTGGCGTCGGCAGACTGGATACGCCGCCGCCGCATGCTGCGCGATCAGGCCATTGCGCGCGAGCTTCCAGCGTATCTTGATCTGCTCACCGTCAGCATCGAAGCCGGATCGAGTCTGACTGCCGCGATGCGGCTGATTGCCGGCGCTGCGCCGCCCAGCGCACTGCGCGATTATCTGGAACGTGTGTTGCGTCAGGTGCGGGCAGGCAGGATGCGCGCCGATGCCTTTTCCAGTGTTGCCGAACAATTTGATTCAGCGCCGCTGCGCACGCTCGCCACGGCGTTGGCGCATGGTGAAGCATCCGGCATGAGCCTTGGCGCGATCCTGCGCGCGCAGGCTGCGCAGCGCACCGCCGAGCGTTTTGCGCGTGCCGAGAAGCTGGCGATGGAAGCGCCGGTGAAACTGCTCGGCCCGCTCATTCTGTGCATCTTCCCCTGCACGTTCATCGTGCTGGCCATTCCAATCATCGTGAAAATGAAAGAGGCGCTGAGCTTATGATCATCTTTCGAGTCGAACACAATCGCCAGCGGTTGCCGGTTGAAGTGGAAATCTGCGAGTCGATGTTGGAGCGGGGCAGGGGGCTGCTGTTGCGGCGCTGCCCGAATCGCCGCACCACGATGCTGCTGAAACCCTGCTCCACGGTACACACAATGGGCATGGTCTATCGCATCGACGTGCTGTTCTGCGACGACGAGGGACGCATCCTGCGCATCGTCGAAGGGCTGAAGCCATTTCGCATCGCCACCTGCCCCGGCGCGACGAGCGTGTGGGAAGCCAGAGCCGGTTTTGCTGCCGATTGGGGTTGGCAGGTCGGCGACCGGATCATGCCGTGTAGAGTCGCTGCCGATCACAACGCGGCGCGGCTTCCGTGGAGTTCTACCTCGTTGCGATGCTGGCCATGTTCCCGATGCTGCTGGGCATGTTGCAGGTGGCGCTGCTGCTGATCGCCAATCATCAGGTTGATCTTGCCGCGATGATGGCGGCGCGCGCTGGAGCCACCGAAGGCGGCAGTACGACGGCGATTCGCGTCGCCTTCGCCAACGCACTGACGCCGATGTTTCTCCACAGCGCCCAGCGCGGCAACGCCAATGCGCTGGCAAGTCAATTGATTGAAGCGCGCGCACGCGCATTGGGCGAAGTGATGATCTTCGGACAGATTCGTCTGCTGTCACCCAGCCAGGAGGCGCGCCGCACCTGGGCCATCGAGCGCGACGGTCAGCAGGTGATTCCCAACGACTCGCTGCCGATGCGCCTGCGCGTCAGCGGCGGCGCCAGCAGAAGCGACGGCGACCGTGATCGTGACCGCGACACCGACACCGACACCGACGCTCGCAGCACGCTGCTCGAAGCCAACACGCTGGAAGTCGAAGCCACCTGGTGCCACCCGCTGATCGTGCCGCTGGCCGGCCCATTGCTGATCGCCGCAACGCGCTGGCTCGACGACGAACCCCTGCACCAGCTCTGCTACGCCGCCGACCGCCTGCCCATTCGCTCGCGCGGCATCGCACCGATGCAATCAGACTTCATCGTCGAGTAATCAGCGTGGAGTAGTCAGCGCCGCCAAATCCTCCGGCGTGTCGATGTCAATGGCTGCACTGGGCAGTTGAACGCGCTGCACTCGCGCCGCATGGCGCGCCAGCAGCACCCGCGCGCCGCCGTCGCCGCGCAGTGCATCAAAGTCGGGCAGACTCCAGCGCGGAAAGATGGCCGGCACGCCCACATGCCCCGCGTAAGCGGCGGCAATCAGATGCTCCGGCTGCGCCCGCCACGCGCTGATCAGCCGCATCAGATCATCGGCCGTCACCGCCACCTGATCGGCCAGCATCACCAGCACGCCGTCGCAGCCCGCCGGCACAGCGCGTACGCCCTCGCGCAGCGAACTGGCAAGCCCTTCGTCCCAATTCCGGTTGATCACGATGCTCGCGCCCGAGTGTTTCAGCATCGGCGTCAGTTGCGCTGCATGCGCGCCGAGCACGACGGTCACCGCCCGGCTCACCTTCGTCGCCAACTGCACCGCCCGCTGCAACAGCGGCTGCCCGTCGATGCGCGCCAACTGCTTCGGCGATCCAAAGCGCCGCGCCGCGCCAGCCGCCAGCACCAGCGCATGCAGGTGCGGGCCGTCAGTCGTCATGAACTCGTTTCCCAAACGTCTTGCCTCATCACCACACCCCCCCGTAAACTTCTAAAGTTTTTCCCCATTAAACAGCAAGTTCGGCCACATTTGAATGAGCGCAACTGATCCTTCTGCCTGGGTCGTCCACAAATTCGGCGGCTCCAGCGTCGCCGACGCCGCCTGTTTCGAGCGCGTGGCCGGTATTTTGATGTCGCAGCCCACGCGCCGCCTCGCGGTGGTGCTTTCGGCCTGCCGGGGCGTCACCGACGTGCTGCTGAATCTGGTGGCGGCGGCCGAGAAGCAAGACCCCGGCGTTGCCGTCACGCTGGCCGCATTGCGCGAGCGGCATGCCGGCATTGCCCAGGCGTTGCTGCCGACCGCGCAGGCCAACGAGTGGATCAGCCGCCTCGACCGCGATCTGGACGACGTGCAGCGCATCCTGCAAACCACCAGCCTGATGCGCTCCGCCGCGCGCAATGTCCACGATCTGGTGGCCGGCTTCGGCGAACTGTGGTCCACCACGCTGTTCACGCAGTACATGAAAACCCGCTGGGAATTGGGCAGCAATGTTCGCTGGCTCGATGCGCGCGATGTGGTGGTGGCCGAGTGGGGACCGCTTGGCCCGGCGGTGCAGTGGAGCCAGTCGCAACAAGGGTTGACGCAAGCCAACGTCGCGGATTTTCACGGCATGCTGGTGATCCCCGGTTTCGTTGCGCGCACCGCGCAGGGCGTGCAGACCACGCTGGGTCGCAACGGCAGCGACTTCTCCGCGTCGATCTTCGGCGCACTGCTCGATGCCGCGCAGATTCAGATTTGGACCGATGTCGATGGCGTGCTGTCGGCCGATCCGCGCCGCGTGCCCAATGCGCAGGTGATCGACCAGCTCTCCTACAGCGAAGCGATGGAACTGGCGTACTTCGGCGCAAAGGTGATTCATCCGCAGACGATGGCCCCGGCCATTGGCCGCGCCATTCCGATCCGCATTCGCAACACGTTTGCGCCCGATAGCGCCTCCACGCTGATCTGCGCCAACCCCGCCTCCGCGTTGATGGTCAAGGGCATCACGACGATTGAAAACGTGGCGCTGATCAACATCGAAGGCGCGGGCATGATCGGTGTGCCCGGCACCGCACATCGCCTGTTCGGTGCGCTGCGCGAGGAAAGCATCAATGTCATTTTGATTTCGCAGGGCAGCTCGGAACATTCGATTTGCTGCGCGATTCCCGGCCGTGAAGCCGAGCATGCCGAGCGTATTCTGCGCGCCGCGTTTGCGCGTGAATTGGATGGCGGACAAATCCAGAACGTGGAGTCTTCGCGCGGCCTTGCGATACTGGCCGTGGTCGGCGATGGCATGGCGGGCAAGCCGGGCGTATCGGCCAAGGTATTCAACGCACTGGGGCAGGCCGGCGTGAACGTGCGCGCCATTGCGCAGGGCGCGTCGGAGCGCAACATTTCTGTGGTCGTCGATGGCCGTCAGGCCACTCGCGCGCTGCGCGCCACACATTCGAGTTTTTATCTGTCGCCGAGCACGTTGTCGATTGGCGTGATTGGTCCCGGCACGGTGGGCCGTGTGCTGCTCGATCAATTGGCCTCGCAGCAGGCGCGGTTGGCGCGCGAGTTCAAACTCGATCTGCGCGTGCGCGGTATTTTATCGAGCCGCCGCATGTTGTTGTCCGAGCGCGGCGTGAACCTTGCCAACTGGCGCAGCGACTACGAGGGCAGCGCCCAGCCCAGCGATCTGGCGCAATTCATCGAGCATGTGCGCGTGGACTATCTGCCGCACACCGTCATCATCGACTGCTCCGCCGATGAATCCATCGCCATGCATTATCGCGACTGGCTGGCGCAGGGCATCCACATCGTCACGCCGAACAAGAAAGCCAACAGCGCCGAGATGCACTACTACGACTCGCTGCGCGAGGCGCGGCGCATCGGCGCTTCGCATTATCTGTATGAGGGCACGGTGGGCGCCGGGTTGCCGGTGATTCAAACGCTGCGCGATCTGCGCGAAACCGGCGATGTGATCGACAGCATCGAAGGCATTTTTTCCGGCACGCTGGCGTATCTGTTCAATGTGTACGATGGTTCGTCGCCGTTCTCGGCCATCGTGAAGGAAGCCAAACGGCTGGGCTACACCGAACCTGATCCGCGCGATGATCTTTCCGGCACCGACGTGGCGCGCAAGCTCATCATTCTGGCGCGCGAGATGGGATTGCGGCTTGAGATGTCGGATGTGAAGGTGCAAAGCCTGGTGCCCAGTGATCTGGCCTCAGGCTCCATCGATGAATTTCTCGATGGCCTGAGTCAGTATGATGAAGCGATGCGTCAGCGCTATCTGGCCGCGAAGCAGGCCGGCAAGGTGCTGCGTTTCGTGGGCCGCATCACCGCGCAGGGGCAGGCCACAGTAGGCGTGGTTGAACTCGACGCTAAACACGCCTTTGCGAATATCGCACTCACCGACAACGTCGTGCGCTTTGCCACGGCCCGCTACAACAACAACCCGCTGATCGTGCAAGGCCCCGGCGCCGGGCCTGAAGTCACGGCCGGCGGCGTATTCGGCGATCTGCTGCGCCTGTCTGCTTATCTGGGAGCTAGATTGTGAATGTAACGAAGGTCACTGCCTTCGCGCCGGCCTCTGTGGCCAATGTCGCGATTGGCTTCGACATTCTGGGTTTTTCCGTCAACGCATTGGGTGATCGCGTCACGTTGCGGCGCGCGCCGGGCGGCAAGGTGCAGGTGCGCGCGATTCGCGGCGTGGTCGAAGACCTGCCATTGGAAGCGGAGAAAAACACGGCAGGCCGTGCGTTGCAGGCGCTGATCGAGTCGCGCAAGTTGCCCTTTGGTTTTGAGATGGAGATCGACAAGGGCATACCGCTGGCTTCGGGTCTTGGCGGCTCGGCTGCGTCGGCGGTTGCTGCGGTGGTGGCTGCGAATGCGCTGCTGGAAGAGCCGATGACGCGCATCGAAATGCTGGTCGCGGCGATGGAAGGTGAGGCGGTGGCCAGCGGTTCGCGTCATGCCGACAACATCTCGCCCTCGCTGTTCGGCGGTCTGGTGTTGACGGTGGGCATCGACCAACCGCGCGTGAAGCAGATTCCGGTGCCCGAGCATATCCATGCGGTGATCGTGCATCCGCACTTGCAGGTGTCCACGAAGCAGGCGCGCGCCATTTTGAGTCGCACGGTGAATCTGTCCGACTTTGTCTGGCAGACGGCGAATCTGGCCGGTTTCATCTCCGGTTGCTACACCGGCGATCTGGACCTGATCAAAGCCTCGCTGGAAGACGTGGTGATCGAGAAGCAGCGTCAGGCGTTGATTCCCGGTTTTCCCGAAGTGCGCGCGGCGGCGTTGGCGCGTGGCGCGCTGGGTTGTTCGATCTCGGGCGCTGGTCCCACGTTGTTCGCGCTGTGTCTGGAAACCGATGCGCCTGCGGTGCGTGCGGCGATGGTCAGCGAATTTGCCAGCCGCGATATCAAGACCGATCACTGGATTGTGCCGGCGCAATCCGGCGGTGCGCATGTGGTGAGTTGCGAATGAAGTTTTCAAGCACGCGCGGCAACGCGCCCGCAGTGGGTTTCAGTCAGGCGTTGTTGCAGGGATTGGCTCCCGATGGCGGGCTGTATGTGCCCCCGGAATGGCCGGCCTCTGCCGCAGGCGCGGTGGCGGGCGAATCGTTGCCGGCCATCGGCGAGCGTGTGATTGGTCCGTTTGCGGCGGGCGATGCGCTTGAATCTTCTCTGCCTGCGATATTGGGCGAAGCGTTCAACTTTCCTGCGCCGCTGCAAGCGGTGGGCGATGGCGCGCGATTGTTGGTGTTGGAGTTGTTCCACGGCCCCACGGCCGCGTTCAAGGATTTCGGCGCGCGTTTTCTTGCCGCGAGTCTTGCGCGCATCGAGCGGGCGCAGGGCAAGACGCTGCGTGTGCTGGTCGCCACCTCCGGCGATACCGGCGGCGCGGTGGCGGCGGCGTTTCATCGCCGCGCCGGTACCGAAGTGGTGGTGCTGTTCCCGAAGGGCGGCGTTTCGCCCACGCAGCAACAACAATTAACGTGTTGGGGCGATAACGTCACGAGTCTTGCCGTGCGTGGCAGCTTCGATGATTGTCAGCGTCTGGTGAAAGAAGCGTTCATGGACCCCGCGCTGCGTGCGCGCGTGGAGATGTCGAGCGCCAACAGCATCAATCTGGGCCGCCTGCTGCCGCAGACCGTGTACTACGCGGCCAGCAGTCTTGCGGTGATGCGCGCCACCGGCCAACGCGCCTGTTATGTGATCCCGAGCGGCAATCTGGGCAATTCGGTGGCGTGTCTGTGGGCGCGCGAGATGGGCTTTCCGATTCAGCGCATCGTGCTCGCGCACAACGCCAATCGCACTGTGCCGGACTTTCTCACCACCGGCCAGCTGCTGCCGCGTCCGAGCATCGCGACGCTGGCTTCGGCGATGGACGTGGGCAATCCCAGCAATCTGGAACGGATGCTGGCGCTGTATCCGGATGCACGCACGCTGGCCGAACAGGTCAGCGCGGTGAGCGTGAGCGATGAGGCGATTCGCGCACGCATCCGTGCCGACTTCGCGCGCTATGGGCAAGTTTGGTGCCCGCACACCGCAACCGCCGCTGAGGTCTACGCCAACCTGCCCGCCGCCGAGCGCGACGCGCATCCCTGGGTGCTGGTCGCCACCGCGCATCCGGCGAAGTTCCGCGAGATCGTCGAACCGCTTGTCGGCAGCGTGCCGGTGCCGGAGAATCTGCGGCGTTTGTATGATCTGCCTTCGCAGTTCACGGAAATCGATCCGACGCTGACCGCATTACAGCATGCCACCGATCATTGCTGAGGTTCTGACCCGACTCGACACGACGCTCAATCGCGCCATTGCTGCGGCCACGTTGGCCGTGATGCTGGGCGGACTGGTGTTCTACACGGTGCGCACGGCGCGGCGTCGCAAAGCGCGCAAGCAGTTGCATGAGACCATCGTGTCTGCATCGGTGGAATACCTGAGCAATGTGCTGGTTCCCGATGGCATGGGCGGCGCAACGCATGTGGATTATCTGCTGCTGACGCCGCACGGCATCCTCGTGATCGATCAACGCGATGTGCGCGGCAATATCTTCGGCGGCGACCAGATGACGCAGTGGACGGTGATGTCGGGCGCGAGGCGTCAGACTTTCCAGAATCCGCAGCATGCGCTCTACGACCGCGTTGCGGTGGTCAAGCAATTGGCCGGCGATGATGTGCCGGTGGAAGGGCGCATCCTGTTCACGCAGGGCAGTAGCTTCCCGAAGGGGTTGCCACGCTGGACGATCACGCTCGACCTGCTGCACACGCAGTTTCCGCCGCCGGATTCGCAGGCTGCGCCGAATGAGGTGGCGGTTTACCGCGAAGGCTGGAACGCGCTGCTGGCTGCGGTCAGCAGCAGTTCGCTGCGGCGCGGGCCAAGCTTCCTCTCAGAGGTGTTTCGCAGTTAGTTCGTGGCCGGCAGCGCAAAGAATTTCGCTGCGGTCGCAGTGGTGTGTTCGGCCAGCGCCGTCACGCTTTCGCCGCGCGCCTGCGCCACCACGCGCGCCACTTCGGGCAACCACGAAGGTTCATTGCGCCGCGTCTTCGGCGCAGGACGCAGCGTGCGCGGCAGCAGATAGGGCGCGTCGGTTTCGATCATCAATTGGCCTGCGGGAATCATCGGTATCAGCGGCAGCAAGTGTTGACCGCGCCGTTCATCGCAAATCCAGCCGGTGATGCCGATGGCAAGATCGAGCGCCAGATAATCTTCCATCTCCTGCGCATTGCCGGTGAAGCAATGCGCCACGCCGCCGCTGAGGTTGGCGCGGTGCTCTTTCAGGATGGCGAGAAAATCCTGATGCGCATCGCGTTGATGCAGAAACACCGGCTTGCCAAGCCCTGCCGCCAATTCAAGCTGACGATGAAACGCCTCGCGCTGCGCTTCGCGCGGCGAGAAGTCGCGGAAGTAGTCAAGGCCACATTCGCCGATGGCGACCACGGCCTCATCGCGGGCAAGGGCGCTTAGCGCAGCCAGTGCGTCATCATCCAGATTCGATGCGTGATGCGGATGCACGCCGGCGGTGGCGAACAATCTTTGCGGCCATTGACGATGCAGCGCGATGGCGCTTTGCGTGGCCTCGATGCTGGTGCCGGTGACGATGAGCCGGTGAACGCCAACCTGCCCGGCGCGGGTCAGCACCGCGTGCAGGTCGTCGCGGAAACTCTCGTGACCCAGGTTCGCGCCGATGTCGATCAGTTCCGGCGGAGGCGCTGTTATCATGTGCGTCGAATGCATCGCGCCAGCATAGCCGACAACACCGCCTCCACCATGCAATTGCCGCTGTGGGACGCCAACACGCCAGTCGCGCCGCGTCTGCGCCACAGTCACCGTGCGCGGCGCGTGTCGATTCGCGTGCATGAAGACGCCTCCGTCGAACTCGTGGTGCCGCGTGGCGTGTCCGAAGCGCGTGCCCGCGCCTTTCTCGCCAGCCGCAGCCAGTGGGTGGATGAGCAGGTGCGCCAGCGGCGCACGGTGGCGCGTCCGCCGGAGCCGTTTCCGCCGCCGCAGTTGCATCTGAACGCCATCGACGAGCGTTGGCGATTGCATGTGGCCGGCGGCTCGGGCCGCGCACGATTGCATGTGGTTGCGCCGGGATTGCTTGAGCTTTCGGGCCACGGCGAGCGTGCGCAATGGGCCGGCTTGCTGCGAAAATTTCTGCTCACTCGGGCGCAGCAGCAATTCGCGCCGATGCTCGCGGCGCTGGCCGATCAATATGGTTTCAGCTACACGCAGCTTTCGGTGCGCGTGCTGCGATCACGCTGGGGCAGCTGTTCGGCGCGCGGACGCATCACCTTGAATCTGGCTCTGCTGTTCCAGCGGCCCCGCGTGGCGCGCTATCTGTTGCTGCACGAACTGGCGCACACGCGGCACATGAATCATTCGCGTGCGTTCTGGCGCTGCGTGGCCGATTGCGAACCGCAGTGGCGCGAACTGGATCGTGAACTGTTGCGCGGCGGTCGATTGTCGCCGCGTTGGTTGGCGCTGAATTTTGCCGAAGGTGCGCGGTGAGCAACGACAAATCCAAAGACTCGGGCGCGTATTGGGACTTGGGTTCCTCGCAATCCTATGGTCAATATCTGCATCTGAAGGAACTGCTCGCGGCGCAAAAGCCGATCTCCTTCGAGCACGACGAGATGATGTTCATCGCCGTGCATCATGTGTCCGAGTTGTGGATGAAGCTGATGCTGCACGAACTGGAGTTCGTGAAAGAGCAAATTATAAAGGGTGATTTAGACCCTATTTTCAAGACGTTACGAAGAATATCTAAAGTACAAGATCAACTGTTTGGCGTCTGGAGTGTGCTGGCGACGATGACGCCTTCGGACTATTCCTCCTTCCGCAATCTGCTGGGCCGCTCGTCGGGTTTTCAGTCGGTGCAATATCGCCTGCTGGAGTTCGTGCTGGGTAACAAGAACGCCGACACCATTCACGTTCACCAGCACGACCCGCACGACTACGAACGCCTCACACGCGCGTTGCAGGCGCCGGGTCTATACGATGAAGTGCTGCGCTTGCTGAGCCGTCGCGGTTATGGCGTGCCGGTGCAAGTGCGCGATCGGGATTTCACGCAGCCGTATGCGCCGAGCAAGGCGGTGGCCGCTGCGTGGCTGGGCGTGTATCACAACGCCGAGAAGGAATGGGACCTGTACGAACTGGCCGAAGGGCTGGTGGACCTCGATCATCGCTTTCAGCTTTGGCGCTTCCAGCACTTGAAGACGGTGGAGCGCATCATCGGCCGCAAGCCGGGTACTGGCGGCACGAGCGGTGTGCCGTACTTGGCCAAGGCGCTGGACCTGCGTTTTTTCCCCGAGCTTTGGCAGGTGCGGACGGCGCTTTGAAGCAGCCGTTGCTTGCGGGCGCAAACAGGTGGTACCACACCGCAATTCCAACAATTTTCCAACAATCACGCATTAGAGTTGAAGGCAGACGCATATCGACAACCGCTTTCCCTGATCAACAACAATACTTGGCATGTCACAACGCTTCCACGAATGGGAATTTTCCGGCGATCTGCTCACCGCTCGTTCAGACGCCGGTCAGGAACTGCGATTTACCCGCCAGGAACGCGCTGTGCTCGTGGAACTGCTCGCCAAACCCGGCTCTCTCGTTACCCGTCAGCGCCTGCTTGAAGTGCTTCCCCGCCAGGATGGCAAAGACACCGACGGCAGCGAGCGGCAAGTGGACTATCTCATCACGCGCCTGCGCCGCCATCTGGACGACACCGCGCGAAAACCGCGCTTCATCGCCACTCACTATGGCGATGGGTATCGCTGGATTGCCCCAGTATCCAAGCCGCCCGATGCGCCCGACAGCGCCTTTCTTGTCATCCAGCCCTTGCATCGTCACATGCCGCCGGCTGCCGATGCGCTGGTGCGAACGCTATGCGAAGTGCTGCGTGAACGCATCCGCCCTCCCAATAGCGCGCCCGCGAGCGTTGCGATTGCTCCGCTGCCACCGTGGCGACCCGATCCGGGCAGCTTTTGCGCTTTCATACTCGAAATCAGTACATGGACAGACGACACCGCTCTGCACGCCGCGCTGCTGCTACGCGACGCGCGCACGCGCCAGCCGGTGTACCCGCTGCGCATCACCCACCCGCTGTCTCGCGGTCACGGGCAACTTGCCGTGCAAGGCAAAACCGAAGCCATCGCCTCCGATCTGTTGCCGCGCATTTGGGCGCATCAGGCGCTGAATCGAGGCGAAGCGCCAACCGATCTACCGCTTGAACTGCGTCTGCACGAAGCCACTCGTCTGTTTGGCGAACCGCTGGCTACCTGGCGCGAATCGCTGGCCTACGCCGATCAACTCGATCATGGCGTTCATCAGGCCGCCGTGCGCGATGTCGTTCGTGCGATGGCGTTGCTCACGCGCATCATCCTGCAATCACCACGCACGCAATGTCTCACCCCGCAGGAATGGGATGAGCATGAAGCCGAGATCGAGCGGCTCGTGATTCCGCACCTCGATGCCATCGCGGGCCAGCCGCTGCTGGAACTGGCCGCTGCGCGGCTGCTGAACAGCATCGGCGGGCGTCATGCTCAAACCGCTTTGCAACTCGCGCAAAGTGGCTTTGCCGGAACCACCGCCTTTGCTGCGGCATTGCCCACGCTGGCCCAATGCCACGTCCACGCGGGCGACTTCGCCATCGCCGATGCGTTGTATGAACGCAGTCTGGAACTGGCCGAACCGGGCAGCCAGTTCCATATCTATCTGCTCACGTTGCGATGTCTGGCCTGCCTTGGCAGTGGCGACCGCGAGGCGCTTGCGCGCTGCCGCGCCGAATTGTTCGCTGTGCATCCACCAGCGCGACAGGATATGGGCTTTCTGTTGCACAGCCCCGATCCGGAGTTGCCGCCTGACATTGCTGCCGTTCTGCCCCGGTTACCCGAGAACATACTGCGCCTCATGGTTTATTTCGTGCCGCGAAGCACTCGGCGTCTGTTCGGCAATCCCGAACATCAGGCCAATTTGCTGCGCGGTTTCGCTGCGCATCTGGCGCGCTACATGGGGCCGCATGTGCTGAGCGACGAATTGCGGGCGCTGATCGCAGGCTGATTGCCTTGGATTCGGTCATCCCAACAATTTTCCAACAATGTTTTTCTAGAGTGGCGTAATCGCCCTATTCAAGCCGCAAAAACCATCATGGGCGAGATCAAGGAGAGACGCCCATGAATCGCACCTGCAAAATCGTTTCAACTGCCATTTCGCTTGCGTTGAACGGAACTGTACTGGCCCAGGTAGTCGTGCCCACTTACGGTGATTTCGATCCTCGGCACGAGATCGAGACCGACCAATCCCTTGGCGGGTCCACGTCATTCGACACAGGTCCCCTGCAAAGCCAGATTGATGGGATCGCCAGAGACATCACCCTGAGTGAAGCGCAAAAGAAGGAGCGGATTGACACTCTCATCCGGGAGTCAACGTCCTCCAGTGGCATCAATGCCACCTGCGCCCAACAGCTTGACGATACGGCCTTCGGTCTTGGCATTGCGTCGAATGCGACCGATCTTGCCGGCACCATCACCGAAGCCATCGGCTCCATCGTCGGCATCTTGGGCACAGAAACTCCCGGCATCGTGATCCAGTCCGTCGGTGCCGGTCTCGGCATCGCCCAATCGGCGGTGACTGGCGTTCAGAACAACTTGCCAGACTGTAATGCGACATTCACGGGCACGGTTGAAACGTGGGCGAACGTGGCTGCCGGTCAAGGCATCTCCGCCTTTGCCGATGCCATTACCATCGGCAACCCGGATGGCGTCAGTTACTACCAGGGGATCACACTTGGCGGCGGCTCGTTGGCCGGCGCGGGAACCGGAGGCGAGCAGGCGATAGCGGGTAATGTTGATGCCATCGCCATTGGCAATGGCGCAGAGGCGTTGGATGAGGACACCACAACCGTGGGCACAAACGCCCATGCTGAGGGAATCGGCGCTACCGCGCTTGGTGCGCAAGCCAGGGCCGTGGATGATGGCGCGACAGCCGTCGGTTATGGCGCGGAGGCGCTGAGGGATGACGCCACTGCCATAGGGACAAACGCCCATGCCGATGGAATCGGCGCCACGGCGCTCGGTGCGCAGGCCAATGCCAATGGCGATGGCGCGACAGCCCTTGGCTATTTCTCCACTGCCAACGGTGAGAACGCGACTGCGCTCGGTGCTGAATCCAGGGCGGTGGGCGACGGGACAACGGCTGTGGGCTACAGCGCGAACGCTGAGGGCGTAAACGCAACATCAATAGGTGCGAATTCGAACGCGCAGGGGAACGGAGCAACAGCGCTTGGTCAGAGCGCGAATGCGGTGGCGGACGGAGCCATCGCCGTAGGCACGAGGTCTGTTGCGTCGGGCAACAGCTCGGCCGCCTTCGGCACGGATGCCAGAGCGGATGGTTTCTTCGCGATGGCCATCGGGCCGGTAGCCAATGCCAGCGGTGACGTCGCTGCGGCGGTGGGGCCGGGCGCTCGCGCCTCAGGCGCGAGTTCCGCCGCTTTTGGCGCTCTTGCCACAGCGTCGGGTGCGGACAGTCTGGCGGCAGGTGCCGGTGCACAAGCCTTGGGGCAGCGAGCAATGGCTCTCGGACCAGATGCGACTGCTACCGCGGAAAACGCAGTCGCCGTGGGCGATGCCACTGCGATAGGGGTCAACGCCATTGCCGTAGGTGCAGACGCTGCCGCTTCGGGTGTGGGCGCGACCGCCGTGGGCGCAGGCTCCACTGCCTGGGGCGATAGTTCAGCGGCCTTCGGCGTGAACGCCAACGCCTCGGGCGTGAACGCTTCGGCCATCGGCGCAAGGTCTGCGGCATCGGGCGACAATTCAGCCGCCTTTGGTGTGGATGCAAACGCTTCCGGTCTCAACGCTTCGGCACTCGGGCGCAACGCTAACGCCACTGAACAAAACGCGCTGGCCGTAGGCGATGCCGACGCAACGGCAATCAACACCATCGCCGTGGGTGTAGACGCTGCCGCTTCGGGTGTGGGCGCGACTGCCGTGGGCGCAGGCTCCATTGCCTTGGGCGATAGTTCAGCGGCCTTCGGCGTGAACGCCAATGCTACGGGCGTCAGCGCCGCAGCCTTTGGGCAGTTCGCCAGTGCGGGCGGCGAAAGCGCCTTGGCCGCAGGCGCTGGCGCTCAGGCGACAGGCCAGAACGCTTCTGCCATCGGCGCGGGCGCAAATGCTTC
>JAITMN010000073.1 GCA_031277355.1 Nevskiaceae bacterium
TGGAGAAAATCCCCATGCTCAAATCGTCACTGCTTGCCGGTTCTGCTGCGATGTTGACGGTGTTGCTCGCGTCCCCGGTCAACGCTCAGTCTCCGGCGAATCGCGGTCAGAATCGCACGGACGCCAATAACGACAGCGTCATCTCATACGGGGAGTTCATGGCAGCCCGTCAGCAAAGCTTCGCGAGACTGGATCGCGACGGCGACGGTTATATGGATAGCCGCAATGCCGGCGGTCGCCGGGGCATGCGCCGGGGAGGCGATCAGGGCGAGCAGCAGGCCGCGCCGCCGCGCATGCGATTCGATGCGGATCAGGATGGGCGCGTCAGTCAACAGGAATTCGTTGATGCTGGCGAGAAGCAGTTCAATAGCCTCGATGCCGATCACGACGGCAATCTGACCGTGGAGGAACGCAAGGCTGCCGCGACGGCGTCGGCTCGCGCCGGTCGCAACTCGACTGCCGAGGAGCGCAAAGCCGCAAGGCAAGAGCGCTCCGCGAAGCGCAAGGCTGCGCGCTGATCGCTCGATGCCAATGGCCGGGCAGTTCACAATCGGTGTGAACTGCTCCGGGGCTTGGCCGATGCAAAACTGGCTTTCTGTGATGAGGCTGTTCAGCGCGGCATCGGGCGCGGTGGCCTTGGCGGTCGCGGACGCGGCGGAACCGGCGGCGGGCGCATGGCCGGAGGTCTTGCCGGTCGATTGATGATCGTCGGTGGTCTGATGATCACCGGCGGTCGATAGGTTGGGCCGTAGAACCAGGGATCGTAGTAGCTGGTGCCGAAGTACATGCCAACGCTGGTGCGCACCGCGACATCGCCTGGTACGCAGGAAGACAACATCAACGGCACAGCCAACGCCAGCGCCGCGAAACAAACCTTCGAGCGCTTCATCATGGCGCACCCCCCGAAGCATCCTCCGTGGAGGGCCAACTCAATATGCCCAGCACGCCGCCTTGTGGATCGGCGAATACCGCAAGCTGCCCTTCAAGCACCGACGGGTCCGGTTCGCGCAGCACGGTTCCGCCCGCAGCGCGCACGCGCGCCAGTGTGGTTGGCACATCATCCACCTGCACATAGGGCAGCAGTCCTGGTTCGCGTGAGTCATCCGGCAGCTTCATGATGCCGGCGCGCGCATGGCCGCTGGCGGCGAGCAGGATGCGATCATCGCCCGACACCGTGTCTTGCGATACGTCGAGTCCCAGACTGGCATAGGTCTGCGAAGCGGCTTGCACATCGCGTGTGTACAGATCGACCCAGAAGAAATTGCCCGGTGGCACCGGATCATCGGGAGGATCGCCGGAGGCCGATTGCAACAAACCAAAGATCGCGCCCTGCGGATCGCGCAGCACGGCATGCGCGCCCAGGCCATCGAGTTTCGTGGCGGGAACCAGTACGCCGTGACCCGTGGAAGTCAGACGCTGCAATGCGGCTTCCAGATTGCTCACCGACGCAAACGACAACCATCGCCCCGCGCTGCGATCACTCGGCGAATTCACCGGACGAAACAGCGCGCCGATGGGTTTGCCCTCGTTGCGTATCACCACATACTGCTCGGGCGATCCGCGCAGCGGCTCGAAGCTCCAGTCAAACACGCGGCCGTAGAAGCGCCGTGCGGCGCGGGCGTCGCTGCTGGCCAGCGTGAACCAGATGAATTTTCCGGGGATGTGTGCGTTACCGGAAGGGCTGACCAGTGGCGGCAGCGCCGATGAGGAGGCGGGCAGGGCGGTGCCCGGAATCAGCGTCAGCGTCGCCGCCAACGCCAGTGCCGTTACCCATGCCAAGCCGGTGCAACGCAGCCTGATCATCGCTATGGAGCAGGATCGATCCATCGTGTATTCCCTCGCCGATTTCCTTGGCGTCGAAAGTCAATACTACGCCATCCTCTGTGGCGCTGTCGCGCGGGATGCGGCAGACTTCGCAGCATGAAGAGCAAATACAGCGAAGAAATCCTGCGGCACGCGGCATCGCGCTCCGACGGCGGCGCCTGCGAAATTCTGGAACGCCTGACCTGGGAAACGCGCCACGGCGAAGACGGCCAGCCTTTGGAGCGCGCGCTGTTCAATCGCCGCTTCGACCTGAAAACCGGCGAGCGCGTCAATCGTCTTGGCGACGATGAGTTCGAGATCGACGGCAGCGGCGAGCGGCTGCGCTTGCTGCGCGCTTAGAACCTGATCGCGCCTTCCAGCGCCGGCCTTCCTTCAAAGCATCGCGATGGCTTCGGCTCCCGCCGCAGCAATCTGTCCGTCCTGATTGGACATGACGCCGGACACGCCAATACTGCCGATGATCTGGCCGTCTTTCACCAACGGCAGTCCGCCTTCGATAGTCGTTGCGCCCGGCAGCGACATCATATGCACGCGCCCCCCGAGTACGCCTTCTTCAAACGCCTTGCTCGGGCGCTTGAACAGCAGCGCGGTGCGGGCCTTCTCCTGCGCCACGATCACCGAGCCCAGTTGCGTGCCATCGGCGCGTTCCAGATAGATCAGATGCCCGCCCGCGTCGAGGATGGCGATGACGACGGTCCAGTTTTCGGCCTGAGCCTTGGCTGAAGCGGCGGCGGCAACTTTCTTCGCGTCGGCCAGTGAAAGAGTCTGGTAGGTGATCATCGATGCTCTCCTTTGGACGCCTTGAATTCCCGGCGTCGTGCGCTGAGGATGAATTCGGTGTAGCCGCTGGGTTGTTCGCGGCCCTTGAAGATCAGATCGCAGGCTGCCTGAAATGCGATGTTGCCGGCAAGAGCGGGTGTCATCGGTTGATAGCCGGCATCACCGGCGTTTTGCTGATCGACAACGCCAGCCATGCGAGCCAGCGTTTCGCGCACCTGCGCCGGCGTACACACGCCGTGGTACAGCCAGTTGGCCACATGCTGACTGGAGATGCGCAGCGTGGCGCGATCTTCCATCAGGTTCACATCATGAATATCGGGCACTTTTGAGCAGCCCACGCCCTGATCGATCCAGCGCACCACATAGCCCAGAATGCCCTGGATGTTGTTGTCCAGTTCGTTCTTCACGGTTTGCGCCGAAGGCAGATCGTGCATCAACGGCGGTGTGAGCAGATCGTCGGTGCCGGGAATGGGCCGACCCGCAAGCGCTGCCTGCGCCTTGCGCACATCGACGCGATGGTAGTGCAACACATGCAACGCAGCGGCGGTGGGCGAGGGCACCCACGCGGTATTGGCTCCGGCTTGCGGATGCGCAATTTTTGCCTTGAGCATGTCGGCCATCTGATCGGGCATCGCCCACATGCCCTTGCCGATTTGCGCACGGCCGGCAAAGCCCATCGACAAAGCAATCAGCACATTGCGCTGCTCATACGCGCCAATCCAGGGCTGCGTCTTTACCTGTTCCTTCGGCAGCACCGGACCGGCCTGCATCGAGGTGTGGATTTCATCGCCGGTGCGATCCAGAAAGCCGGTGTTGATGAACACGATACGATGACGCGCCTCGGCAATGCACGCGGCCAGATTCGCGCTGGTGCGGCGTTCTTCATCCATCACGCCGATCTTCACGGTATGGCGCGGCAGACCCAGCATGTCTTCGACGCGATCAAACAGATCATTCGCCAGACGCACTTCCTCCGGGCCGTGCATCTTCGACTTCACGACATAGATCGAACCTTTGCGGCTGTTCGCGCGCAAACTGCGCACATCGTGCAGGGCAATGGCCACCGTGATGCAGGCATCGACCAGCGTTTCATATACGTCCTGCCCATCGAACTGCACGATGTTGCTGCGCATGTGCTGACCCACATTGCGCACCAGCATCAGGCTGCGACCGGGCAGCGTCAGTTCGCGACCTTCAGGGCCGGTGTAGCGGCGGTCTTCGGCCAGTCGGCGCGTGAAGGTCTGCTTGCCCTTGGAAAGTTGCGTTTTCAGTTGGCCGTTCATCAAACCCAGCCAGTTGCGATACACGCCGATCTTGTCGGCGGCATCTACGGCAGCGACCGAATCCTCGCAGTCCTGAATTGTTGTCAGCGCTGCTTCGACCAGCAGGTCGGCGATGCCTGCGGCATCCGTGCTGCCGATCAGGTGTTTGCGGTCGATGCAGATTTCCACATGCAGGCCGTTGTTTCGCAGCAGCACCGCTGTGGGTTCGGTGGGCGTGCCGCGCCAGCCGCAATAGCGATCTGGTTGTGCAAGGCCGGTTTGCGTGCCGTCGAGCAGACGCACGCTGAGTTGATCGTTGGCAATGGAGTAAGCGCCGGCCTGCGCGTGACTGCCCTGCGCCAGCGGAGCGATTTCATCGAGCAGACCGCGCGCAAAGCCGATGACCTTCGCGCCGCGCACAGGGTCGTAGCCACGGACACTCGGGTCCGGCGGCTCGATGGCATCGGTGCCATACAGCGCGTCGTACAGACTGACCCAGCGCGCATTGGCCGCGTTCAGCGCATAACGCGCGTTGCTGACGGGAACAACCAATTGCGGCCCGGCGACTTCGGCAATTTCCGGATCGACGTTGGCCGTGTCGATCATCACACCTTGGGGCTCGGGCACGAGATAACCGATATCACGCAGGAACGCGGTGTGCGCGGCTACATCAAAGGCCAGACCCTTGTGCTCGCGCCACCAGGCGTCGATGCTGGCCTGCAATTCGGCGCGGCGGGCCAACAGCGCATCGTTGCGCGGCATGAACTCGGCCAGTATCGCTTCCATGCCGCGCCAGAACGCGGCGGGCTCGATGCCCGAGCCGGGCAGCGCCTGCCCTTCGACGAAATTCAGCAGTGCCGTATCGACGCTCAGACGGTCAGTAACGATTCGGTTGGTCATGCGGTTATTCTAGCCGGAACGCAAACGGAGAGTTTCAGCCATGCCCACGGTCCGCGAAGTCACATTCGAATTGCTGAGAAATCTCGGGATCAACACGATCTTCGGCAACCCCGGCTCCACGGAACTGACGATGTTCCGCGACTTTCCCGACGATTTTCGCTATGTGCTGGGCTTGCAGGAATCCATCGTCGTGGGCATGGCCGATGGTTATGCGCAGGCCACGCGCAACGCCGGTTTCGTGAACCTGCACTCGGCAGTGGGTGTGGGTCATGCAATGGGCAACCTGTTCACCGCCTATCGCAATCGCACGCCGCTGGTGATCACGGCCGGACAGCAATCGCGCTCGCTGCTGCAAATGGAGCCGTTTCTGTTTTCCACGCAGCCCACGGAATTGCCCAAGCCGTATGTGAAATGGAGCTGCGAGCCGGCGCGCGCAGAGGATGTGCCGATGGCGATTGCACGCGCGTATTACCTGGCGATGCAGCCGCCCTGCGGACCCACGTTTGTGTCGGTGCCCATCGACGATTGGGATGTGATCACCGAATCGGTGCCGCCACGAAAAGTATCGCGCTCGATCCGCCCCGACGCGGCGGATATCGC
Source organism: Nevskiaceae bacterium (assembly GCA_031277355.1). Classification (GTDB taxonomy): domain Bacteria; phylum Pseudomonadota; class Gammaproteobacteria; order Steroidobacterales; family Steroidobacteraceae; genus ZC4RG30. Next base: position 5,367 of record JAITMN010000073.1, read on the forward strand.
GCAGCTGGGCGCGGCGCTCGCCGCAAGCCAAAAGCCGGTGTTCATCATCGGCGGCGCGGTGGATCGCGATGGCGCATGGGATGACGTGGTGGCGCTGGCCGAACGGCATGGCGCGCTGATCTGGGTCAGCCCGCTGATCGGCCGCTGCGG
>JAITMN010000310.1 GCA_031277355.1 Nevskiaceae bacterium
CCGCAGGCCGATGAAGTAGCGACGGCCCAGCACATCGTAGAAGCCCGCGTTCGTGCCGCCCTGGCCCGTGCTCGGCAGGGAGTACGAGGTGGGGGCAATGCAACCCTGCACCTGACCCGCGCAAAGCCCTGCCAAGTCCGTGCCGACCGGGAACCCGTCCGACTTGCCGGTGATGGCCGGCTGTTTGTCGAACACGTTATTGATCGCAGGTTCACACTGAACGCGTTCAGAATCGTGCCCGTGTCGAAGTTGCGAGCCGTGTTCTGGCACGCCTCCGACTGCGCCTGCGCCGCGGCTTCCGTCTGGGTGTGCATGCTCAGGCGGTTGCCGCCCAAGGCCTCTCATCGCAACTCCTGCGACAAATCAAAACCATCGATCCGGCGACCCAGCGCCCGCAGCACGAGAAACAGCTCCAACCCCAGCACAGCGCTGGCGCTCAGCGCGGAGGCGGCAATGGCGGCCAGCGGTCCGATTGCCCAATTGGCGAGCAGCAGGCCGGCGCCTCCGGCAATGGCGGCCGGCAGCATCAGCAGCGCCACCGCAACGAAGTACGCCAGCATGAACAGCATGCGCTGCCCCATCACTTCGACGCCCTGAACGCCGGTAACGCCCAGGGCCACGGTCCATGCGGGGAAATACAACATGCCGGCAAACGGCAGGCACAGCATCAGCCCGCACAGCGGCGGAGCCAGCCAGGCGAGCCCCGCAGCAATGGCGATGACATGATCCGCCCTCAACAAACCCATGCCCGCATCCGGATTCACGTTCCCCGCCAGCACGGCCTGCGCGCCCAGCAGCAACACCAGCCACAGGCCCAGGCTCATGATCACCGCCGGCGCGGACAACTCACCGCCGGCAATCTGCCAGCCCCGCAGCGGCATCGCCTTGAGCACGTCGAGCCGCTCGAAGGCGCGGCGCAAACTGTGCTGAAACAGCATCGGCCCCAGCAGCACGAGCCACACACCGATGATCGCCAGCGTCGCCCCCACCGGCGCCAGCATGGCGCGGCGCGCCGGATCGGCGGCCAGCCATTGACTCAGCACGGTCACCACGACGCAGGCCATCAACCAATGACGCAGGCGGTACAACGGACCCGCAGCGATCAACCCCTTCCACAAGAAAGCCAGCGGCGGATAACCGCGCGCGGCCAGTGCGAAGGGTTCCTCACGCGGCCGTGTGGGCGCGCGCTGACGCATGCGGCCTTCACGCATCGCAGCGACTTTCTCGGCGCGGCGGCGCGCATGAGCAATCGAGGCATCCTCGAACGACGCCTGCACGCGCACCGCCCAGACATAGTGCAACGCCAGCAACAGCAGCGCCGGAAACAGCGCCCGCGCAAACTCGCCGCCGCCGCGAGCAAACATCGGCGCGGCCAGCCAACGCAGCGGCGCCAACACCCACGACAACGGCGCAGCGGAGACGACAGCCTCGAACCACAGGCGCAGCGCTGCGATATCGGGATCCGCTCCGATGATCGGCCATGACGTCTTTCCGCGCATCGACCACACGCAAACGAACGCGAACGAGACGACGATGGCGACAATGAGCGCGCGGCGCGACCACGCACGCAAACCAAGAACGGATAACCGCTCGCGCGTGAACGACGCCGCCACGGCATGCAGTTTCAACGTGGACAACATCAGCCACAGACCCACGGCGTATTGCAGCGGATTGCCGCCCAGCGCGCTGCCCCGGCGCAACAGCAGACCCACCAGAAAGGCGGAAAAGAAGATGCCCAACTGCGAGCGCAGCAGGTTGAATTGAATCAATGCGGTGCGCGTCAGCGGCGCGGGAAACAGAAAGGCGATTTCGGCTTCCGAGAACGCCAGTCGCGCGCGATCGCCGGAAAAAAGCCATTCAGCCAGCAACATCAACAGCAGCGCCACCGCCGCCAGCCAGGTGAAGTCCATCGCCAGCGCCGGCGTTACCGTGAGCGATCCACTCGCCGCCGCACCCGACCACTTCATCCGGCGCAACAAGAAAAAATACAGATAGACGCCAAACACCAGGGCCCCAATCAAATACTTGGGCTGACGCAGGCGCAACAAACGCAGACGAAAATTATTGTAGAGCCAGATCGCTTGCAGATAGACCAAAGCGCCCGCCACCGTGCGCAATCCAGATGCTCCGCGCGACGCGGCAGTTGCGGCCTTGAGCGAATTCACACGTCCACACGCTCGTCATCGCCGGTGGCGCGGAAGAACACTTCCTCCAGGCTGGCCTGCCCGTCCACCGCGTAACGCGCACGCACGTCGGCCACCGAGCCATCGGCCAACTTGCGGCCTGCCTTGAGAATCAGCAGATGCGTGCACACTTCCTGCACCAGATCGAGCAGATGCGAACTGAGGATGATGGTCACGCCCTCGCCGGCCAAACGGCGCATCGTGTTTTTCATCCGCCGGATGCCGTGGGGATCAAGGCCAGTCAGCGGCTCATCCAGAATCACCACGCGCGGCCCGTGCAACAAACCGCAGGCAATCGCCAGTTTCTGCTTCATGCCGCGTGAAAGTTCAGCGGGCAACAATCGAAGCTTGTCGCCCATTTCCAATTCATCGAGTATCGGCTGCGCACGCTCGCGCCAATCGGCCACACCATACAGCCGCGCAACGAAGTTCAGATGTTGCTCAACGGTGAGATGATCGAACAAACGCGGCTCATCGGGAATGAAGGCCAATTGACGCTTCACCGCCACCGGATCGGCGAGCAGATCAACGCCGCCAATACGCACGCGACCCTGCGTTGCCGGAATGATGCCGGTGACACAGCGCAATGTGGTGGTCTTGCCCGCGCCGTTCGGCCCTACCAGACCCAGCACCGCGCCATCGTCAACCTGGAATGAAAGGTCTTCCACGGCGGTGAAATCGCCGTAACGTTTGCCCAGGTGTTCGACTTCGATCACGGATC